>CAMVDK010000010.1 GCA_947166165.1 uncultured Porphyromonadaceae bacterium | reverse complement strand
GCATTTCCACTCGCCCTACGAGGGCGACCGCGAACTCACGGTGGAGCTCTTCACCTGGGAGAAGCTCGACCGCGTGGAGCAGCTGCGCGCAGCCTTCGGGCTGTGACACCGCGTGAGCGACCACCGCACCACAAACACGCCCGGCGGCCATAGCAGCAACTTCTGGTTGTTTGCTCTGGCCGCCGGAAGCTTGTGGCGCCGCCGCGCGCGACGAAGTGCGTCAGTCGAACTTGAGCGTGTTGCGGCTGGCGCTCTCTATGCGCCGGTTGCGCCAGCAGCGCCGGCACAGCGCCACATACTTGTCGTCGCCGCCAATCTCGACCTGGGCACCGTCGGTCACTATCTCGCCGCTGGAGTCGATGCGGGCGTTGATGATGGTTTTGCGCCCACACGAGCAGGTCGACTTGATCTCGTCGATGCTGTCGGCCAGCTCAAACAACCGCCGGCTGCCCTCGAACAGATGCGACTGGAAGTCGGTGCGCAGCCCGTAGCACACCACGTTGGTGCCATAGTCATCCACGATGCGCGCCAGCTGGTCCACCTGGTTCTCGGTGAGGAACTGCGCCTCGTCGATGAGAATCCAGTCCTTCACCACGAGCGTGCGCTCGTAGAGCTGCTTGATGGTGTTGTAAAGGTCCATTTCGGGGTATATCCACTCACACCGGCGCTCGATGCCGATGCGCGAGCGGATCACGTTGTCCTTCTCGCGGTCGTCGATGATGGGCTTCATGCACATATACTGCATGCCCCGCTCCTCGAAGTTGTAGGCCTGCGTGAGCAGCAGCGCTGTCTTGGCGCTGCCCATGGTCCCGTATCTGAAGTAGAGTTTTCCGGTTGTGTTCATCCTCGTCGTTTTTCCGACTGCAAATATAAGCATAATCCCGGTGCGAAAAGTGCCAGCGCGGCCACAAAAGTTATTAACAACTCGCCCTCCACCCCGGCCCAATTCATCTGACCCACCTAAAACAATAAAGGCGGGCCGGCATGCGACTCGCCTTCGATAGTGGCGGGGGAAGGATTCGAACCAACGACCTTTGGGTTATGAGCCCAACGAGCTACCACTGCTCCACCCCGCGATGTGTTTTGCGTTTTGCGAGTGCAAAGGTACTGCTTTTTTCTGAACTGGCAAGCGTTTTCCCGAAAAAAACGCTCGATGACCTGTTTTTTTCGAGGTTTTGGGGCATTTGAATGCCAGTTCGAGCGGCAAAAACCGGCGAAATCGCCCCATTCCGCCCCCACAAGCACCGTCGGCTCGACACCACCACGAACACCGTCGGCAAGGTGAGGTTTTCGAAAAAAAGCTCCGAATTGCTGTCTTGTCAAAAATTATCACTACATTTGCGAGCGAAATCTAAACCACACCTGCTATGAAACCAGGAAAACGAATCTGCGAAACGCTCAAGGGCATACGCGCCGACATTGCGCGCGCCAACGACATCGACTACCATCCCACCGAATGCCACCACGAGGGCGACTGTGCCGGCACCTGCCCGGCGTGCGAAAGCGAGGTGAGGTGGCTAGAGCGGCAACTGCGCCTGCGGCAACAGTTGGGCAAGGCGGTCACCATCGCCGGCCTGAGCATCGGCGCGGCGGCATTGGCGTCGTCGTGCGCGGGCAATCAGCCTGTGGGTGAGATACCCGCATCCGAGAACGATTCCTGCCAGCTGGTGGTGAGCGATACCACCGAGGGCGTCATCCCCGCAGCGGAAGCCGACACCAGCGAGATGGTTCTCGAGGGCGATGTGGTGGTGCCACCACCCACCGACAGCATCGACCCCTGCGTCGTCAAAAAGCCGCACTGACCAAGCGTGCGAGATGCGACCATGAACTCCACCGTCCCACCCGAAGCCGCGCCGCTGATTGGCATCGTGCGTCACCGCCTGTCCACCGACGGCGAGGGAGTGACCACGCTGGTGGCCTTTCACGGCTGCCCGTTGCGCTGCCGCTATTGCCTCAACCCGCAGGGCCTCGACGCGCAGGGCGTGTGGCGACGGGTCACGCCGCAGCAGCTGCTCCAAGAGGTGGCCATCGACAACCTCTACTTCCAAGCCACCGGCGGCGGGGTGACCTTCGGCGGAGGCGAGCCACTGCTCCGAAGCGACTTCATCAAGTCTTTCGCCCGCCTATGCCCGCCCGGGTGGCACCTAACCCTCGAAACGTCGCTCGCCGTGCCGCGCCAGCACCTGCAGCGCGTGCTGCCCCACGTGCACCGCTACATTGTCGACATCAAAGACACCAACCCCGACATCTACCGCGCCTACACCACGCGCAGCGCCACCGCTTCGCAGCGCAACCTGCGCTGGCTGCTGCGCCAGTCGCCCGACATAGCCGACCGCGTCACCGTGCGCCTGCCCCACATAGCCGGCTACAACACCCCCGCCGACGTGGCCCTTAGCCGCCAGCGCCTCGAAGACATGGGCGTGAAGCATTTCGACGAGTTCGACTACCGCATCCCCAAGTAGCCCCGCCCCCCTCGATTACTAAACATTGTGTTTAGAATTAAATGGAAATGACTTGTTTATGTTGCTTTTTGAGGTGCGATGTGTTTAGTCACACGCCCTCATTTTTCGCACAAGACGATCGTTTTTGAGCAATTCAGCTTTAAAAAAGTCGATATATAAGAAAATATGAGTACCTTTGTGGTTTAGAAGGATAATTTTTAAATGCGAAACAACTATTCAAATCAATGAGCAACCGAGTTTTAACACATATCGATTGCTTTGCAGGTCCAGGGGGGATTTGTACAGGTTTGCATGCTGCTGGGTATAAAACCTTGGTGGCAATTGAGTGCATAAAGAGTTGCTGCGATACTTATAAGGCCAATCACCCCGAAGTCAATGTGATTTACTCAGACATTAGAGATGTGACCGCAGAACAATTACTTCCTTTCATACCCCAAGATGGAGTAGATTTAGTGACATCAGGAATGCCATGTGAGACTTTTTCTACAGCTGGCAACACTTCGCGTTCTTTTTATGATGATAGGCAGTTCCTTTTTAGAGAGGGAATAAGAATTGCTCAAATCTGCAGGGCTAAGATGATTCTTTTTGAGAATGTTCCCGGAATAACTTCTAAGAAAACTTCAAAAGAATCAAAAAAATTGATTGTTGATGTTTTGAAAGAAGAATTGGTTGCGGCTGGTTATACTAACTACTATTCCGTTATTCTTGATTCCGCAAAGTTTGGTGTACCTCAAAAGCGGAATAGGTATTTTATTCTTGCTTGTAGATTGCCAAAATGGAAATTGATAATGCCGACACCAAACCTCAAACTCAAAAAAGCAACTGTTGCAGATGCTTTTGCTGGACTTCCAAATGTAATTGCAAATTCAGGCATTGAGGGGAAAGAATATTCAAGTGAGTCATCAGATTACGCAGAACTTCTAAGGAATAACGCATTTTGGAAAAGAGAAGATTTCCCTAATGATGTTATCATTAATCATATGCCGATGAAACATCGTGCATGCACATTGAAACGCTTTGAACTTTTGCGTCCCGGAGAAAGTTTGAAATCATTATTCGATAGATATCATGGTGCTGAAAGAGAAGCATTGCAGAAAGATCGTATTTTACCTAAAAAAATGTTCATCAAAAGAAATTATAGACTAATTCTTGATGAGCAATCACCAACAGTAACAAGTCATTGTTTAGATGAGTTTGTTCATCCAATATATAATAGGGCATTGACTGTTAGAGAATGTGCGAGACTGCAATCTTTCCCCGATTCATATAACTTTGTCGGTGGACCATATATTGTACCTCATATTGACAAAACCGTACAAGATAAATATGAGCAAATCGGAGATGCTGTGCCCCCTTTACTTGCTTACGCCTGGGGTATAACGATAAAACAGATTTTCCAAACCAACGAAATAAATGATGATGTCAAATGAGTATTATGACTTTTGCCGAGATGCATATAAGGCAGAATACGACAAAAGTATGACAGAATTAAAGTCAAGAATATCAAGTAATATTACAGATAACAAACTTGATGAGCTTGACAGAGAAGCGCAGAAAGCTGCGATAAGAATTGCTTTTACCAAAGCACTCAAACATTTTCATAACGAGCATGTTGCAGAGTTATGGAAAGCTATTTATCGCGCACACCTATTCAGAAAATCTGGTATTTCTGACCTTGATACAATAAGTAAGGTTATTAGTGCCGACCAAAGCTGGAAGAAATCAAGTGGTCATGCTTTTGAAGAAATGGTTAAAGAATTGTCTGCTTTGGCCTTATATGGAACAGATGTTGAAATAATTCTTCAACGAGACCTTAACACTTTGATAAAAGCTGGTGAGTTATATAATGAACCTCGCGATATAAGCTGGTTGAAAGAACAAATCAAAGCAAATATATTTGATTTATTTGCTATTGTAACGATTGAAGGAAAGAAAAAATGCTTTGGCTGTGTACAAGCAAAAACAAGCATTCGAGACCGCGTAACTCGTGATCGAGAGCCTTCTTTGCATGCTATGCAATCTTTTTTTTGGAGTGTTGTGTTAGTTCTTGATGGAGATTTCTTGAAACTGCCTAAATTTGTAAACATGATTAATGGCGGTTCCGTTGAGTTTCCTGAAAATGGTTGGCATGGAATGTATGTTTTGTCTGTTGATGAACAAAAAGATAGGATTTATCCTATAACAATGGATTTTGAGATTTTCAAGAGTCATGCGCTGCAAGCGGCTGAAAGATGGAAAACTCAACGTCAATGGCTTGACGCAGCTTGGAAAGCCGATTAGAATAAAATTGCGAGTCTTAAAAAGCCACAAAACAGCCTTTTTAGAGATTGTTTTTGTGGGGAAAACTGCGACAGATTGTCGCAGTTTATCTTGTCTTCTATGGTGGGTGGTCGATAGCAAATCTTTGCCGTGAGTTTTTTAATCCGTGGTTTTTTATTTTGGTTTTCGACAAAAAAAGAAATGAGGGCGCAAGTGGAGTGGGCATTGATGAGTTATGAGCATCTGCGCAATGTGCAAGTCAAGCAATTGACTTGGACGTGGGTTGAGTCGGGCTATAAAGTTCGGTGTGACGGCGGTGTGGCGATGGTGGGTAATCTTCGTGAGGCCGAGCAACGGCGAAAGGCGTTCCGGGCTTCGCTGCTTTTCAAGGTCTCGCCAGTAGCAGCGGCTCGCCGATGGTTTATGGTTTATCGAAACACCTACGGCGTGGTTAACGGTTGAATAATATTATGGCGGGGGCGGTGAAAAAAATTTTGCCGTTTAGCAGATATTGATTACCTTTGCAGTCCGAATAATAATTAACGCACAAAACCAAGACAGAACACAATGGAAGTACAAGGCAAGATCATACAGAAGCTGCCGCTTCAGGAGGGAACATCGAAGGCCGGCAACCCCTGGCGCAAGCAAGTCTACATTCTTGAGACGCTCGAGAACTACCCGAAGAAGGTGGCGTTCGACTTTTTCGGCGACCGCATCAACCAGTACGACAGCATCTGCGAGGTGGGAGCCACCGTCACGCTGAGCTACGACATCGAGAGCCGCGAGTTCAACGGCCGCTGGTACACCGACATTCGCGGCTGGAAGGCCGAGCGCTACGACCCGTCCGCCGCCCAGGGCGTTCCGCCCATGGCTTCCGCACAGCAGCCCTCCCCCCAGCAGCCCTACGCACAGCAGCCCTACGCACAGGCTCCGATGGCGCAGGCTCCCGCCCCCCCTGCCGGCCCGGCCCCGATGCCGCCGGCTCCCGACTTCGCCCAAGACCCGGGGGGCAGCGAGGACAATCTGCCGTTCTGACCGCCCTTGCCTCTTAACGCCTTACAGGCCACCTTGCCGAGCATTTCGGCAGGGTGGCCTGCTGTTTTTTGGCGAATTTTGTTGCCGATTCGCCCAAAAGGGTGTAATTTTGCATTCGGCAAGCGAATTGCGCTTGTGTGTTTCGGCACTTACACAAAATTATAATATCACCTTATTCACTCATTAAAAACAAACGTCTATGAAGAAAACTACGCTATTCATGCTTACGGCAGTGCTGGCCGCAGGCGCCCACGCTGGCCTGCCCCACCCCGCCAAGATGCAGCAGTTGCAGCAGGCTGCTGTGGTTGTGACCGCCGAAGGCGAGACTCCCGTCGCGCCGCCCGAGGGAATAGAGCCCGAGATGTACAAGTTCCAGGGGTTCGACACCTATATCAACCAGACGAAGGAGGCCGAGGTGTTTGTGGTGCGCGACGGCGACGCCATCTACATCCAGGGTCTGAGCATCGACTACAAGCCCGACGGCTGGGTGAAAGGCACCCTGGCCAACGGTGTGGCCTCGATTCCCGAGTGCTACATGGGCGCGTTTGACTTCTGGGGCGACAGCTACGACCTCTACTTCGACGGCGCCACCTTCGCCTACGACGAAGCCTCCAACACGTTCACCAGCGCCGAGGGCTACACCACCACGGCCGAGGAGACGGTGCTCGATGAGTACATCAACGTGACGCTCACCGGCGTTGTGGCCACGCCCGCCACTCCCGCCATGCCCGAAATCACCGAGTTCACACAGGACAACTACGGCTACTACATCAAGATGAACATCCCCACCACCGATGTGGACGGCAACGACATCTTCCCGGCGCTGCTGAGCTACCAGCTGCTCTATGAGAATGCCGACGGCGCGACGGGCGTGTATGAGTTCACCACCGACAACTATGTGTTCCTGGAGCAGGACATGACGCAGGTGCCCTACAACTACACCGACTCCTACGACATCGACAAGGGCGGACGGCAGGTGTATCTCTATGCCGACGACCTGGAGCAATGGACGGCCATCGGTGTGAAGAGCATCTACACCGTGGGTGAGGTGGCCAACGAGAGCGAGGTGTTCTGGTTCCCGACCTCGTTCGACCCCACCGCCGTGGCCGACGTGCGCGCCGCGCAGCAAGTGGAGCAGACGCGCTACTTCGACCTGCAGGGCCGCCCCGTGGGGGCCGACATCCGCGGCGTGGTGATCCAGGTGACCCGCCTTGCCGACGGCACCACGCAGGCCACCAAGCTGGTCCGCTGACAAGCCGGGCCGCTTCTCGGCTCCATTCCCAAAAATGAAACGCGGCGACCACCTCTTGCCTCCTCGCTTGGAGGCCAGGGGTGGCCGCCCTTTTTCGGCTTCCGCCGCGGGGGGAGTCAGCCCTTGCGCTTCGAGGCTGCCCGCTTGCGGGTGGCCGGACGCAGGCGCAGCACCTGCACCGACCGCGCGGGCAGGTAGAGGCGCAGCCAGCCCAGGTGGGAGTCGGCATAGAGCGGGTCGTGCTCGGTGAGGTGGCGCACGGCCTCGTCGATGTTGCCATAGCCGCCATAGCGCGGGGAGTCGCTGTCCATCACGCCCTCATATTCGCCCTCGGGGGCCAGCACGCCGTAGCCGTCGAACGACTTGGTGGGGTTGAAGTTGAACACGAGCACCAGCCGCCCGCGCATGAAGGCGAGCACCTGGTCGTCGTCCTTGTCCCAGAGCTTGCGTATGGGCAGCGCCTGGAAGTTGTGGATGCCTCCGAGCAGGTGCATCACGTCGCGGTCCCAGTTGTTCAGGTACTGGTACTTGAGGTCGTCGCGATCCACTAGGCTCCACTGGCGGCGCGCGTACTTGTGGCTCCAGCCGTTGCCCTCGCGGGGGAAGTCGATCCACTCGGGATGCCCCCACTCATTGCCCATGAAGTTGAGGTAGCCGCCGTTGATGGTGGCGGCGGTGACCAGACGAATCATCTTGTGAAGGGCCATGCCCCGGGCCACGGTGGCGTTGTCGTCGCCCGTCATCATGTGCCAGTACATCTCCTTGTCGATGAGCCGGAAGATGATGGTCTTGTCGCCCACCAGGGCCTGGTCGTGGCTCTCGGCGTAGGAGATGGTCTTCTCGTCGGAGCGGCGGTTGGTGAGTTCCCAGAATATCGACGACGGTTTCCACTGCTCGTCGGGGCGCTCCTTGATGGTCTTGATCCAGTAGTCGGGAATGCCCATGGCCATGCGGTAGTCGAAGCCGATGCCACCGTCGGCGAAGGGGCGTGCGAGTCCGGGCATGCCGCTCATCTCCTCGGCGATGGTGATGGCATGGGGGTTCACCTGGTGGATGAGCACGTTGGCCAGCGTGAGATAGGTGATGGCGTCGGTGTCTTCGTGCCCGTTGTAGTAGTCGTCGTAGCTGCCGAAGGCCTGCCCCAAGCCGTGGTTGTAGTAGAGCATCGAGGTCACACCGTCGAAGCGGAAGCCGTCGAAGCGGTATTCCTCGAGCCAGAACTTGCAGTTGCTCAGCAGGAAGTGCAGCACGGCGTTCTTGCCGTAGTCAAAGCAGAGCGAGTCCCAGGCGGGGTGCTCGCGGCGGTCGCCGCGGTGGAAGTAGAGGTCGGGCGAGCCGTCGAAGCGCGCCAGTCCCTCCACCTCGTTTTTCACGGCATGGCTGTGGACGATGTCCATGATCACGGCAATGCCGGCGGCATGGGCATCGTCGATGAGGTGCTTGAGCTCGTCGGGGGTGCCGAAGCGGCTCGACGCGGCGAAGAAACTCGACACATGGTAGCCGAACGAGCCGTAGTAGGGATGCTCCTGCACGGCCATAATCTGGATGGCGTTGTAGCCACCGTCGACCACGCGGGGCAGAATGTTGAGCCGGAATTCCTCGTAGGTACCCACGGCCTCCTTGTCCTGCGCCATGCCGATGTGGCACTCGTAGATGAGCAGCGGCGACGTGCGCGGAACAAAGCCGGTCGTCTTGAACTGGTAGGGCTGCTCGGGAGCCCACACCTGCGCCGAGAAGATTTTGGTCTGCTCGTCCTGCACCACCCGTGTGGCATAGGCCGGGATGCGCTCGCCCTGCCCGCCGGGCCAGTGCATGATGAGTTTGTAGAGCTGCCCGTGCTGCAGTCCGCGCTCGGGCAGCCGGAGCTCCCAGTTGCCGTCGTCGAGCTGCTTCATGCGGTAGGGGGCGCACTCGCGCCACTCGTTGAAGGGTCCCACTACATAGATGTCGGTGGCACCGGGTGCCCACTCGCGCAGCACCCATCCCTGCCCGCCGGGCAGGTGGTGAAGGCCGTAGTAGTGGTGGGCGTTGGCAAAGTCGGTCAGGCGGCCGTTGCCGCCAGTCAGCTCGTCGATTTTGCGCTCAGCATCGCTGTGCCGGCCCTCGATGGCCTGCTCGAAAGGCTCCAGCCAGGGGTCGTCGGCCACGATGGGCAAATGTCTTTTCTGCTTCATTTTGCTTGATTTGGATATGTGAGTGCAAAGGTAATCAAAATTTTCCGAAAAGCCATCATCATGCCTCCAACTCGCCACATTGCCCGCAATCTTTACCATAAAAGGTATATTGTGTGAATATCTATACAAGTTTTAATACTTGATAAAAAATTCCCGAATTATTTTTGGAGTTTACAGAAACATTTAGTAGTTTTGCACCGTGAAATCACTTTATTTGTTTAATTTAAATTTCAATGCTTATGAAAGCTAAATTTACTATCCTGCTTTTGGCCGCAGCGCTGACCCTTCCCGCTGTTGCCCAAAACAAGGTTCGCACGAACCCCGTTGCCCCTGTTGCACGTGCACTGAAGGCTCCTAAGGCCGCCGCCACCGATGTTCCCGCCGGTTATGCAAGCGTGACGCTGACCGCTGGCGATGTGTGGGGCGATGGCTCGGGCTACCAGTTGCTGCTCGACGCCGATGCTTCGGTCTATGGTGTGCAGCTCCCCGAGACTGGCCCGCTGGAGCGCGGCGATGTGAGCGATGAAATCTACGCTCTGTTTGAGTACAAGATTCCCGAGAACGCCGATGGCTCGCTGAGCACGCAGAACATCGTGATGAACAACAGCATCACCATCCTGGTGCCCGCCGGCATCTATGACTGGTGCGTCACCAACCCCACTCCGGGCGATGGCGGTGCAATGTGGATTGCCGGCAACGGCCGTGCCGACGACTATGAGTTTGTCGATGGCGGCTCCTATGAGTTTGTGGTCGAGCTAGCAGGCACGGGCGACAATGTGACCATCAACGTGTTCGACCCCAACGCTCCCACCGTGCCCGAGAACGTGACCGTCGAGCCGCAGGCCACCAGCGCCTTCGTGTTCTGGACCGACAACGACGACAACGTGTGGAACCTGCGCTATCGTCCCTACAGCGAGGCTGCCGGCGAGACCTTCTTCTGCGACTTCGAGGATGACGCTCAGCTCGAGGGCTGGCGCATCTACGATGCCGACGGCGACGGATACAACTGGGGCTATGCCCAGACCTCTACCAGCGGCTATGTGCTGAGCTCGGCCAGCTACGAAAACAACGTGGGTCCCCTCACTCCCGACAACTGGCTGATCAGCCCCGAGGTGACGCTGGGCGGCACGCTGAAGTTCGACGCTTGGGGACAGGATGCCAGCTGGGCTGCTGAGCACTTCGCAGTCTATGTGTGCACCAACCCCGACTGGGAGAGCATCGACGAGTTCGTGCAGCTGTCTGACGAGCTCATCGCCAACGGCACCCAGACCACCTATGAGTTCGACCTGAGCGCCTACGAGGGCAATGGCTGCATCGCCATCCGCCACTTCAACATCACCGACATGTTCCGCCTGAACGTCGACAACTTCGGTGTCTATCCCGCCTTCACTGGCGAAGAGTGGACCGTGGTTGAGGGCCTGAACGAGACCCAGTACAACATCACGGGCCTGACCCCCGAGACCACCTACGAGGTGCAGGTGCAGTCTGGCCGCAACATCCCCAACGCTCCCGCTCGCGCCGAGGGCATGACCGCTTGGACCGAGAGCGTGCTGTTCACCACCCTGACCGAGGACATCACCGCCATCGAGGACGTGAAGAGCGAGACCGAGACCAGCAACGTGTGGTACAACATGGCCGGTATGCAGCTCAACGGCAAGCCCATGGACAAGGGCATCTACATCCACAATGGCAAGAAGGTGGTTGTGAAGTAATCAACTCGCACACTCCTTCGGGACCAAAACCCGTACTATGGTATGCACCCCAGCGCTGGGGTGCATACTTTTTTTTGCCGTTTTGCGAGATTGTTTGTAAATTTGCACTTTGAAAAAGAATAACCCTATAAAACTGTGACGATATGAACCTAGAAGGAAGACGAGAGAGTAGCAATGTGGAGGATCGCCGCGGCATGTCGACCGGCACGAAAGCCGGCATCGGCGGCATTGGCGGACTGATCATCGCCGGCCTCATCACCCTGCTGATGGGCGGCAACCTGGGCGACGTGCTCCAGAACGCCGGCGCCATGGGAGGCATGACCGGCAGCCAGGAGCAGGTGGAGCAACGCGAGTTCACACCCGAAGAGCAAGAACTGGCCGCCTTCAGCAAGAAAATCCTGGCCGGCACCGAGGACGTGTGGACACAGATATTCCAGGAGCAAGGCTGGGGCGAGTACCAAAAGCCCACCATGGTGCTCTACACCGGCAGCACAAGCACCGGCTGCGGCCAAGGCAGCGCACAGATGGGCCCGTTCTACTGCTCGGCCGACCAGTGCCTGTACATCGACCTGTCGTTCTTCTCCAACATGCGTCAGCAACTGGGGGCCGACGGCGACTTCGCCTACGCCTACGTGATCGCCCACGAGGTGGGCCACCATGTGGAATACCTCACCGGCACGCTCGGCAAGGCCCACCAGCAGATGCAGCGCATGAGCGACGCCGACGCCAACCGCATCAGCGTGCGCCTGGAGCTGCTCGCCGACTTCTACGCCGGCGTGTGGGCCAACCGCGACAACCGCATGTTCGGCTCGCTCGAGCCGGGCGACCTGGAGAAGGCCATCGACTGCGCGCAGAAGATTGGCGACGACTACCTGCAGAAGAAGGCACAGGGCTACGACATCCCCGAGAGCTTCACCCACGGCACCAGCGCGCAGCGCATGAAGTGGCTCAAACTCGGACTGCAGACCGGCGACGTGCGCTACGGCACCACCTTCCAGCAGAGCGACGCGCAACTTTGAATCTCACATCATCAATCACAATCCATTTTTCCCATGCGACTTATCATTGAACCTGACTACGAGAAAGTTTCGGAATGGGCTGCACAATATGTGGCCTCACGCATCAACGAAGCCCAGCCCACGGCCGAGCATCCCTTCGTGCTGGGCTGCCCCACCGGCAGCTCGCCACTGGGCATGTACCGCCGGCTCGTCGAGATGAACAAGGCCGGCCAGGTGAGCTTCAGCAATGTGGTGACCTTCAACATGGACGAGTACTGCGGCCTGCCCGAGGACCACCCCGAGAGCTACCACTCCTTCATGTGGAACAACTTCTTCTCGCACATCAACATACGCCCGGAGAACGTGAACATCCTCAACGGCAACGCCCCCGACCTGGAAAAGGAATGCGCCGACTACGAGGCCCGCATCCAGGCCGCCGGCGGCATCGACCTGTTTATGGGCGGCGTGGGCCCCGACGGCCACATCGCCTTCAATGAGCCTGGCTCGTCGCTCACCTCGCTCACGCGCCAGAAGACGCTCACCCAGGACACCATCATCGCCAACAGCCGCTTCTTCGACGGCGACCTCAACAAGGTGCCCAAAACGGCGCTCACCGTGGGTGTGGGCACGGTGATGGCCGCCCGCAGCGTGATGATCATCGTCAACGGCCCGAAGAAGGCCCGCGCACTGCAGCAGGCCGTGGAGGGCGGCGTGAGCCACATGTGCACCCTGAGCGCTCTGCAGATGCACCGCCGAGCCATCATCGTGGCCGACGACGATGCCTGCCAGGAACTCAAGGTGAGCACCTACCGCTACTTCAAAGACATCGAGCGCGACAACCTGCTATAGAGTTCCAGACTCTAGAATGTCCATAAAACCGTTGCCGGCCCTTTCCCAAGCGGGGAGGGCCGGCAACGGTTTGCTTCCAGCACGGGCACAAAAAAAGCTGTTCGACTCTCAACGAGGGGAACAGCTCCAAACTCTTCGATACTTGCGTTATCGGGTTTGCGTCTCAGCCAGGCAAATCACTTTGCGGGCTCAGCTGCGGGCTCGGCGGGGGCAGCAGCCTCCTCAACCTTAGCGACGGCAGTGTCGACAGCAGCAGCGGCGGTGTCAACAACAGCAGCAGCGGTATCAATAGTCTCCTCAACCACGGTGGCAGGGCTATCGGCAGTAGCCTCAGCGTTCTGCTCAGCGTTACCGGTGCAAGAAACCATCGACATTCCGAAAACAACAGCAAGTAACAAAACTAACTTTTTCATTTCTCTGTGTAAAATTAAATAATAAAACAATTAGATAATAGTCTGTCTTTGAAAAACGCTGCAAATTTATATCAAATTTTTTACATGCAAGTTATTTTGCGATTTTTTTTTCAAGCCCAAAAGCCTAAATCGTTTGCATTTGAGAACAAATTTGCAACGGTAAATATTCTATCTCTCTACACTTCAGCACTATAGCAATTCCCAGAGGGTTTAAATGCTTGATTGTTAAAAAATGTTGTCGGCTGGTCAGTTGCTGTAAAGATAGCGCTTGATGCTCCGTTTCGGGGTCTTTTCGAACTCGGTGGCGATGAGCTGGATTTTGGCGATGCGCTCGTAGGGGGCCACGAGTTTGTTGAGCTCGGCGCGGATGTTCTCCATGAGCTCGGGCAGCTGCTCGCGCGTGACGCCCAGCTGGTCCATGGCCTCGTAGTCGGGATAGACCAGTGCCACGAGCTTGCCCTCGCGCTCCACCACCAGGCTCTCGCTCACGTAGAGCATGTTGTTGAGCTTGGCCTCGATTTCCTCGGGATAGATGTTCTGCCCGTTGCTGCTCAGGAGCATGGTCTTGAGCCGCCCGCGTATGAACACGGTGCCGTCGGCGCTCAGGGTGCCCATGTCGCCGGTGTGCAGCCAGCCGTCGTCGTGGAGCACCTTGTCTGTGGCCTCGGTGTTGTGGAAGTAGCCCTTCATCACGTTCTCGCCACGGACGCAGATTTCGCCGGGGATGTTCTCGGGGTCGTCGCTCAGGATTTTGCACTCCATGATGCCCGGCAGGATGCGCCCCGAGCTGTGGAGCACAAACTCGCGCCAGGGCGTGTGCGACACCAGCGGGGCGCACTCGGTCATGCCATAGCCCACGGTGAAGGGGAACTTGATTTTGTAGAGAAACTCCTCCACCTCGGCGTTGAGGGCCGCGCCGCCCACAATCACCTCCTCAAACTCGCCGCCGAAGGCCTCGATGAGCTTCTGGCGGATGCGGGCATAGATGCGGTTGTCGAGATAGGGCACGGCCAGCGCCCAGCGAAGCATGCCCTGGCTGCTCATGGGCACAATCATCTTGCTGTAGATCTTCTCGAGGATGAGCGGCACGCATATCACCAGGTTGGGCTTGATCTCGGCCAGGGCCTTGACCAGGATTTTGGGCGAGGGCATGCGTCCGAGCAGGGTGAGGTGCGAGCCCACGGCCAGCGGCGTGAGCATGTCGAAGGCGCAGCCGTAGGCGTGGGCCAGCGGCAGGAACGACAGCACGCGCGAGCCACGGTAGTGCAACCCAGAGTTGATGCCATACACGATGTTGCCACACAGGTTGTTGCCCGTGAGCATCACGCCCTTGCTGAAGCCGGTGGTGCCGCTGGTGTAGTTAATCACCATCAGCTCGTCGCTGGGCACATCGGGGTAGTGGATGTCGTTGCGGTAGAATCCGTTCTTGTAGCGCTCGGCAAAGGCGTCGGGCAGGTCGTAAAGCACCTTGCTCACCGCCCCGGCCACCTTTTCGGCCACGAGCTGGCGCTCCTCGGTGAGCATGACGGCCTGGATGCGGTGCAGCTGGTCGAAGTCGAGCGTGTCCCAGATGGCCTTGCTGGCAAAGAGCATCACACTCTCGCTGTGGTTGATGATGTGCTGCACGTCGGTGGGGTTGAACTCCTGCAGGATGGGCACAATCACGGCGCCATAGGTGATGGTGCCAATGAAGACGGTCACCCACGCCGGCGTGTTCTTGCCCACGAGCGCGATGTGGTCGCCCGGCTTGATGCCGCAACGCTCGTAGAACATGTGCAGGCGGGCGATGTCTTCGGCAAACTCGCCATAGGTGAGCGTCTGCTTGGTGTTGTAGTCGCTCAGAGCCGGCAACTCCCAGTTGTCGATGAAGCTCTTCTCGTAGATTTTTATCGTGTTTTCTTTCATCATAATCGTCGATGGCGATTGGGTTATCAATGACGGTGTTTCTGTTTCGGCTGCAAAGTTAGTAAATAATGCGCAACACGCAATGCACAACGCGCAATTTTAGTGCTGTATATATAATATTATAAATGTACGCGCGCGCACGAGGCGCAAAAAAAAACGCCCTCTTGAGCGATTTTTTTGCCAAAAAATTTTGCCAGTCCAGAAAATGGCAGTAACTTTGCACCCGCAAATGAGACAGCAAGTCGTCGAATTTTGACTCCGTAGCTCAGCTGGTAGAGCAATTGACTCTTAATCAATGGGTCGTGGGTTCGAGTCCCACCGGGGTCACCAACAATTTGCCCAGGTGGCGGAATTGGTAGACGCGCACGTTTCAGGTGCGTGTGCCGCAAGGTGTGAAGGTTCGAGTCCTTTCCTGGGCACCAGCAAGCCTCGAGTGGATTTTCCCGCTCGAGGTTTGTTTTTTGTCGGTCACTTTGCCGCCCGCATGCTTCCCTACCCTCTTTTTTTCTCTTTTTCCCCCGAAATCCGTGGTTTTTCGCTCAAAAAGTTGGCAGACTTGAATAAATATAGTAAATTTGCGACTTATTGAGAGATTCATTTAATTAATTAATCCTAAAACCATTATCTATGAAGAAGTATTTACTCTCATTGATGACCCTGGCGGCTTGCACAATGGGCATGACCGCTCAGGATTACCTGACCATTTGCGATGGCGCCGCCACCAGTGCTTATGTGCCCATCAACAGCTTCTGGTGGGACAACGCTTCCACACAGACTCAGACCATCTTCCCCGCCGCCTTGCTTGAGGACATGCAGGGAACAAGCATCACGGCCATCAAGTTCTACATCAGCGGCAGCGGCTGGGCATGCAAAAACGGCAAGGCCAACCTGTCGCTGGGCGTGACCGAGCAAGAAGGCTTCGCCAGCGCTATCCCCATCACCGAGGGCCTCACTGTGGTGGCCACCGATGTGACCGCCCCCGAGTATGGCCTGAACGAGATCGAGTTCGTGTTCGACACCCCGTTTGATTACAATGGCGGCAACCTGGTGTTTGAGTGCCAGATGACCGAGGCCGGCATCTACGGCAGCAGCTACTTCTACGGCGAGAACCAGACCTACAATCCGGGCTACACTCGCAACAGCACCTACAACTTCCTGCCCAAGACCACGTTCACCTACGAAACCGAGAAGCTGGACTACGACGCCAAGGCAACCCCCAGCGCCCTGAACTTCGGTAAGCTGAACGAAGACATGAGCAAAACGCTCAACGTGACGCTGAAGAACCGTGGCTTGAACGCCTTCACGCCCGCCGTGACCCTGGAGGCTCCGTTCAGCACCACCTATGAGGCTGCCGAGCTGGCCGCTGGCGAATCGGTGGAGATTCCCGTCACCTTCGCCCCCACCGAACTTGGCGACTACAACGCTACCATGACCATCGCCTGCGGCGAGGCTCCCGCACTGACCGTGGAACTCACCGGCCGCTGCGTCGAGGAGGTTGAACTCACCGTGTGCGACGGCACCGAGACCAACGACTACCTGCCCGTGTACGGCTACTACTTCGACACCAACGGCACGCTGTCGCAGATGCTCTATCCCGCCAGCCTGTTCGAGGGTCTGGAGGGTGCCAAAATCACTGGCCTGAGGTTCTATCCCAACTACCCGCTCACCATCGGTGACGGTGACCTGCAGCTGAGCCTGGCCATGACCGATGTCACCTACTACGAGCGCGAGACCGCCATCTCCGTGCCCACCAACCTGGTGACCGAGCTGACGCAGGTCGACGAGATGACCGTCGAGATGGGCGCACCAGCGCTCGAGTTTGAGTTCGACCAGCCGTTCATCTACGAGGGTGGCAACCTGGCCGTTCAGACCGTGGTGAGCCGCAAAGCCAACTTTGCCCGCAACTACTTCTATGGCGTGTATCAAGAGGGTGACGAGGCCTACACCGGCTGGTGCAACTGGAGCAGCGGCAACCAGATGCTGAAGTTCCTGCCCAAGATGACCGTGGTCTACACCAAGGCCGCCGAGCAGCCCGAAGCTGTGACCGTGACCGGCACCGTGACCGCCTATGAGACCGGCGAGCCCATCGAGGGCGTGACCGTGACGCTGACCGTGAACGAGCCCGCCGAGCAGCCCGCCGGCATGCGCCGCGCCGAGGGCGAGCCTGCCACCTACACCGCCACCACCGACGCCGAGGGTGTCTACACCATGGAGGTGACCCCGGTCGAGGGTGCCACCTACACGATGACCTTCGCCCAGGAAGGCTACAAGACCACGACCGTCGACCTCACCGACCTCACCGCTCCGCAGAGCGTGACGCTCGAGCTCGACGAGGCCACCGCCATCGTCGACGTCAACGCCGCCCAGACCGGCAAGGTGACCTACGTCAACGCCATGGGCCAGGTGAGCAACCGTCCGTTCCAGGGTGTGAACATCATGCTGCAAGACGGCAAGGTGATTGGCAAGATTGTGAAGTAATCGCCAACGCTAGCTGAAGACTATCAAAGCCGCGCGGCTCCAAAACGGACGCCGCGCGGCTTGCTTTTCCTAACTAGTGGAACTAGTAGAACTAGTTAAACTAGTGGAACTAGTAAAAACCAGCTGGCCAGCGCAAGAAAAAAGCCCTGGCTTTAAAAGAGCTAGGGCTGCTTGCCATTGTGTGGTACCTCCGGGATTCGAACCAGGGACACGCGGATTTTCAGTCCACTGCTCTACCTCTGAGCTAAGGTACCATTTTCAACGTTTGCGGGTGCAAAATTACGTCAAACTTCCGACATGGGCAAATTTTTCGGCAAAAAAATCGTCCAATCCCGCTTTTTTGGGCGTTTTATGCCCCTCGGAAGCGGAAAAAGGCGTAATTTAGCAGTTCGAAACCGAAAAGCGAAGCGCGATGGAGCGACTCATGCAATACGTGTGGCAGCACCGGCTGTGGTGCAGCGAGGACATGGTGACCAACGACGGCCGCCGCATACGCGTGCTCGACCCAGGACTGCTCAACACCGACGCCGGACCCGACTTCTTCAACGCCAAGGTGGAGATTGCCGGGCGGCTGTGGGTGGGAAACGTGGAAATCCACGTGCGCGCCAGCGACTGGCACCGGCACGGGCACGACCGCGACCGGGCCTACGACAGCGTGATTCTGCACGTGGTGGACCTCGACGACGCCCCGGTGGCGCGCAGCAACGGCGAGCGCATCGCGCAGGTGGTGCTGCAGGTGTCGCCGCGCTTCGGCGAGCGCTACGCCAGCCTGGTGAACGCCCCGGTGCAGCTGCCCTGCGCCCCGCAACTGCCGGCATTGCCCCGGCTGGCCATCACCGAGTGGCTCTCGGTGCTCGCCTTCGAACGGCTCCACCACAAGGTGGACCACCTGCAGGAGCTCGGCGACCTCTACAGCGGCAGCTGGGAGGAGGTGTGCTACGTGCTGCTGGCGCGCACGCTGGGCTTTGGGCTGAACAGCGACGCCATGGAACGCCTGGCACGGCGCACGCCGCTGCGGCTGCTGCACAAGCACAGCGACTCGCTGCTGCAGCTCGAGGCACTGCTCTTCGGGCAGGCCGGGCTGCTGCCGGCCGAGAGCAGCGACCCCTACGCGGTGCAGCTGCGGCGCGAATACGCCTTCCTGGCCAACAAGTTCTCGCTCACCCCGCTGGGCAGCGAGACGTGGAAGCTGTTCCGCATCCGCCCGCAGAGCTTCCCCTACCGCCGCATCGCCCTGCTGGCCCACTTCGTGCACGGCGGGTTCAACCTGATGCAGCGCATCATCGAGGCCGAGGGCGAGCAGCAGCTGCGCGAACTCTTCCAAGTGGAGCTGTCGGGCTACTGGCAGCGGCACTACACCTTCGGCCCCGAGGTGCCCTCGGCGGGCCGCGCGCTGTCGGCCTCGAGCATCGACATCGTGCTCATCAACATGGTGGCTCCGCTCTACCGCGCGCGGGGCGAGCTGACGGGCGACTTCCGCCTGGCCGACCGCGCCGTGGAGCTGCTCGAGCAGCTGCGCCCCGAGCGCAACAGCATCGTCGACACGTTTGCCGCAGCCGGCATCAAGGCCGACTGCGCCTTCGCCAGCCAGGCGCTCATCGAGCTGAGGCGCAACTACTGCGACACGCGCAAGTGCCTCTACTGCCGCATAGGCCACCGGCTGCTCAGCCAGGCCGCCCGACGGCAGGCATAGCCGCAAGGCCGCCCACCCCCCGAAACAGGCACAATGGGCAACGCGACGCGGATTTATCGGACCAAGTTTTGCTTTTTCGCTCATTTTTCCGTAATTTTGTAACGGTTTTGCATGATGCGGAAATCCGCGTCCTCCCCATAACCCCATAACTCACTGAATTTCAGTATGAATTATTCGTTTATAGATTTCTTGTCGCTGATTGGCTCCGTGTGTCTGTTCCTCTACGGCATGAAGGTGATGAGCGAGGGCCTGCAGAAGGCCGCCGGCAACCGTCTGCGCGCCATCCTGTCGGCCATGACGCGCAACCGATGGATGGGTGTGGTGACCGGCATTGTCATCACGGCGCTCATCCAGAGCTCGAGCGCGTCGACGGTGATGGTGGTGAGCTTTGTCAACGCCGGACTGATGAAGCTGGCCGAGTCGGTGGCCGTGATCCTGGGCGCCAACATCGGCTCCACGTTCACCACCTGGATTGTGGCGTTCTTCGGCTTCTCGATGGACACGTCGCTGTTCACCCTGCCGCTGCTGGCCATCGCCGTGCCCATGCTGTTCACCAAAAAGAGCCATTACAAGTCCATCGCCGAGTTCCTGATCGGTTTCGTTTTCCTGTTCATGGGCTTGGCGGCCATCAGCGCCAATGTGCCCAACCTGAAAGAGTCGCCCGAGGTGTTTGAGGCCCTCAAGCAGTATTCCTCGCCCACGTTTGTGCACATGCTGCTCTTCTACGTCGTGGGCCTGCTGGTGACGATGGTGATCCAGTCGAGCGCCGCCACGTTCTCGATTGTCCTCATCATGGCCACCAAGGGGTGGATTCCGTTCGAGATGGGCTGCGCCATGGTGCTTGGCAGCAATGTGGGCACCACCATCACGCCGGTTCTGGCCTCGCTGGGCGGCAACATCGCAGCCAAGAAGGCCGCAATGAGCCACGTAATCTTCAATGTGGTGAGCGCAGCGTGGATGTTTGTGGTGTTTTTCCCCTTTGTCAGGATGTCGGCCTGGGTGACGCAGGCCGCCCCCTTCGGGTGGGTCGACCCCAACGCGCTCTACCATGCCGTGCAGGCCGGACAAGCCCCCACCCAGCAGCTCATCGCGTCGATGTCGTGGGGACTCACCATCTACCACACACTCGACAAAACCGTGAGCATGATAGTGATTCTGCCGTTCTACAATCTGCTTGTCAAGGCGGTGGAGCGCCTGTTCCCGTCGAAGCAAGCCGAGGCCGACGCCGAGTTCAAGCTCAAGTACATCTCGGCCGGACTGGTGAGCGCCTCCGAGCTCAACATCCTCTCGGCGCAGAAGGAGGTGGTGCTCATGGCCGAGCGCGTGGAGCGGATGCTGGGCATGGTCAAGACCCTGCTGCACACCAAAAACGGAAGCAACGAGTTCAACGACCTCTGCACCCGGGTGGAGAAATACGAGGACATCAGCGACCGCATGGAATATGAGATTGCCAAGTTCCTCAACCAGGTGGTGGACGGCCGGCTGAGCTACGACGCCAAGATGCGCGTCACCACCATGCTCAACATCGTGAGCGAGCTCGAGAGCATCGGCGACAGCTGCCAGAACCTGGCCAAGACGCTCCAGCGCAAAGGCGAGGCACAGGCGCACTTCAGCGACTACAACTACGAGCACATCGACCGCATGTTCGCCTACGTGAGCGAGGCGATGAGCAACATGGTGGCCGTGCTGTGCGACATCGACAACGCCACCGTCGACGACCTCACCCGCTCTTACGACAAGGAGCGCCAAATCAACGAATACCGCAACAAATGCCGCGACGAGAACATCGAGAACATCAACGAGAAGAAGTATCCCTACTCGGCTGGCGTGTTCTACATGGACGTAATCTGCGAGGCCGAGAAGCTGGGCGACTACATCGTCAACGTGATCGACAGCGTGGAGGAGCAGATGAGGCGCATCACCACCGAGGAAGTGGGAAAGCCCGTCATCGCCGAACTCAACCCCGAGAAGACCAACCGCATCGACAACTGAGGAAAAACCGAAACAATCAACGATAACTAATCATTCCAACCACAATGAAATCACTGAAAGGAACCCAAACCGAGAAGAACCTGCAGACGGCCTTTGCCGGCGAATCGCAGGCCCGCAACAAGTACACCTATTTCGCCTCGAAGGCCAAAAAAGACGGCTACGAGCAAATCGCCGCCATCTTCGAGGAGACGGCCAACCAGGAGAAGGAGCACGCCAAGATGTGGTTCAAGCACCTCGAAGGAGGCGCCATCAAGAGCACGCCCGAGAACCTGAAGGCCGCCGCCGCCGGCGAGAACTTTGAGTGGACCGAGATGTACTGCGAGATGGCCCGTGTGGCCCGCGAAGAGGGCTTCGACGAGATTGCCGACCAGATGGAAGGCGTGGCCGCCATCGAGCGGGCACACGAGGAGCGCTACCTCAAGCTGCTGGCCAACATCGAGGGCGGACTCGTGTTCTCACGCGAAGGCGACGCCATCTGGCAGTGCCGCAACTGCGGACACATCCACATCGGCCCCACAGCGCCCGAGCGCTGCCCGGTGTGCGACCACCCGCAGGCGCACTTCCAGCTCAAGCCCACCAACTATTGACGCTCACCCGCCCTTGCGGCAAGCGCCGCAACACCTCATCCCCCCGCAAAAGCCTCTTTTTGCGGGGATATTTTCTTAATTTCCCTAAATATTTTGCCTTAATTCTTAATCGAAGTTAAATAGTGCGACTTTTCTGCTCAAAAGTTATGTTGTAAAACATATCGGCAGTAATTTTGCAT
>CAMVDK010000009.1 GCA_947166165.1 uncultured Porphyromonadaceae bacterium | reverse complement strand
CCAGCACGCGCGCCAGGCTGGTGGCGCGCATCTCGGTGGCGCTGCGGCGGGCTTTGCGCAGCACGTCGAGGGCCACATCGGCCACAGTCACCTCGCAGCCCAGCTGGCGCAGCCCGTGGGCCACAAAGTCGATGGGGTAGTCGATGAACCCCTCTAGATTGATGAGTGTGGCGCGCTGCCAGGGCAGGCGGCCGGGCTCGCTGGCCGTGGCCATGCGTTCGAGCGTGAGCCAGGCGGGTTTGGTCACACCCATGGGGGTGATGCGGTAGTGGTTGGCGGTGGCGTCGCCCACGGTCTTGATGCCTGCGTCGGCAAGCAGGCTCTTGGCCTGGACGGCAAGCCGGGCCACCGCCTCGGTGCCGATTTTGCGGTAGGGGTGGCTGGGGGTGAGGCCGTCGATGGCTTCGAGCGGACGAGCCACCTCGTTGCCGTGGCCGTCGGTGCCCAGCAGCTCCATCGAGCCGCCAAAGTAGTGCAGCGTGTTCTGCCCTCCGGCCACGATGGCCACGCGGTGCCCCTTCCGTGCCAGGGCGATGCCGCAGGTGAGGCCGCTCAGGCCTCCCCCTATGATGATGGTGTCGAACTTCATTCCGTGCCCTCCTTTCTTGCGATGGCCTTGTCGAGGCCGCACAGACCTTGATAGATGGTGGCTGTGAGCTGGGCTTCGCGCAGCGCGGCGCCCCAAGCCACGGGTTTCACGCCCTTCCAGCGCTCGTCGAGGAAGTGGGCAAGGTCGGTCTGTGCTTTGGTGATGTCGTTGCCGAAGCGTCCGAGCAGTGCTGCCGCGCGGCATGCGCACAGCTTGCCCTGGCAGGTGCCCATGCCCACACGGGTGCGGCGGCGCAGGTCTACGAGTCCGTTGACGTGCAGCTGGTTGACCGCATAGCGCACCTCGCCCACGCTCACCCCCTCGCATTCGCACACCAGGGCGCGGTCGGCATCGGTGTCGAGGCCTATTTTGCTGGTCCATGTGCCGTGTCGCCCTTCGGCGGCGTTGAAGGCGAAGCTGCGGCTGGTGTCGCCCGTGGCGGGCTGCTCCGAGCCGGGAAGCGGAGTGGTGGCGGTGTCGCAGGCGGCGGTGTTGCCCAGCTTGCGGCAGGCCAGGTCGGTGGCCTGCTCGGCCATCAGGCGGTAGGTCATCATCTTTCCGCCGGTGATGGTGATCAGGCCTGCCATGCCGTCGCGCTGCTCATGGTCGAGCAGCACGATGCCGCGGCTGATGCTGCGTCCGCTGGGGTCGTTGTCGGCGGCCACCAGCGGGCGCACACCGGCGTAGGCGCGCAGGATGCGTGTGGTGGCCAGCGAGGGAGCCAGCTTTTCGCCCTCGGCGAGCAGCACGCGCACCTCGTCGTCGGTCACCCGCATGTCGTCGACGGTCTCGATGGGCACGCGGTCGCTCGTGGTGCCAATCACGCACACCGTGTCGTCGGGCACGGCGTTGGCGGGCTTGCGGCAGCGGTTGATCACCATCTTGTTGACGCGATGGCCGAAGATGAGCAGCGCCCCCTTGGCTGGAAACATGTTGATGGCGATGCCGGCCATACGGGCGATGAGCATGCCCCATATGCCGGCAGCGTTGATGGTGAGCGAAGCGCGAAACTCCTTTTCCTGGCCCGTGTGCAGGTCGCGGGCCTTGACCCCCTCCACGCGGTGCTGGTTCACAATCAGGCCGGTCACCTCATGATAGGTGAGCGAGTCGGCGCCATGCAGCTGTGCGTCCATCACGTTGGCCACGGTCAGGCGGAAGGGGTCGATCGAGGCGTCGGGCACGCGCACGGCGCCAATCAGGTCGGGATTGACCGAAGGCTCGAGGATGCGTGCCTCGGCGGGGTCGATGATCTCGGCACTGATACCCGCCGCCTGGCAGGCGTCGACGAATGTGCGCTGGTAGGCCAGGTCGTCCTCCGGCAAGGTGATGAACAAGCCGTCGGTTTCCTCGATGCAGTGGCGGGCGATGCGCCTGAGTATCATATTCTCCTCGATGCACTCGGTGGCGCTCTCGTGGTCGGTGACCGCATAGCGCGCGCCGCTGTGCATCAGGCCGTGATTGCGACCGGTGGCGCCGTTGGTGTAGTCGAAGCGCTCGAGCAGCAGCACGCTCAGCCCACGGCGGGCGCAGTCGCGCGCCACGCCGGCACCGGTGATGCCGCCGCCAATCACAATCACGTCGTAGTGTTTATTCTTGTCGTCCATATCTACTCCGTTGTTAGCTTTCCGATTAAGCTGCAAAGTTACTAACTCTTGCCGTATGCGCCAACTTTTTAGGAAGATATTATCTTGTTGAAACTAAACTGTTCGAAAATTTCGCTGCAAAAATACTGCCAAAAAATAAAAGTGCAAATTTTTTGGCGAAAAAATTTCGTTCGAAACCTTATTTTTAACAATTCGATTCTTCTAAAATTCAATAACTTATGCGCAGGTTTATTCGTTTTTTCGATTTTTGTAATATTTAAAAGCATAGAAATTTCTTTCGTTTTTATCCATTCTATGCTTCTTTTGTGGTGGATTTCATTCAATGTAACCTTACGAAAAAAGTGAAGAATTAGAAGCAATTCGTCAATAACGAAACGAAAAATTTGGGAAAACCAAAAAAAAGCGATACTTTTGCGTCGACAAAAAAAGCACTCAAATGACAAAAGAGAAACGCCACGCCATCATCATCGACCTGCTGCTCAAGCAGGGCAGCGTTCAAGTGTCCGACCTTGTGGAATCGCTGAATGTGTCGTCGGTCACCATCCGCAAGGACCTCACCGAGTTGGAAAAGCTGGGCAAACTGTTCCGCAGTCACGGCAAAGCCATCCTCATCAACCCGCACATCAACAACCGCTCGGTGAGCGACAAGGAGAAAATCGCTCCCGAGGCCAAGCAAGCCATCGGCCACGAAGCGGCGCGGCTCATCGACCGCGACGACAGCATCCTCATCGCCTCGGGCTCCACGGTCCACGCCCTGGCGCGATGCATACAGCCCATCCACCGGCTCACCGCGGTGAGCGCGTCGCTGGTGGTGAGCGAGACGCTCGCGCTGAACGAGAACATCGACGTCATCCAGCTCGGCGGCATGCTCCGCCATAGCTCGCTCTCCGTCGTCGGGCAATACAGCCAGCAGATTCTCAGCCAGTTCTCGTTCTCAAAACTCTACTTGGGAGTCGACGGCATCGACTTCGACTTCGGCATCACCACCACCGACCTGCGCGAGGCCGAGCTCAACCAGAAGATGATGGCCGCCGCGCAGAAGACCATCGTGCTGGCCGACAGCAGCAAGTTCGGCCGGCGGGGATTCGCCAAAATCTGCGACATGGAGCACGTCGACGTCATCATCACCGACACCGGCATCAGCGACAAGAACGCCAAAGCCGTCGAAGAACTCGGCATCGACCTCATCATCGCCCGGTGATTGTGGCGCCCATCAAGGGGTTACCTTTACGCGTATATATTTATATATATAAAACGGTAATTAGCTATGAATCACATTAAATTATCACTTCGCGCGCTCGTTGTCGCGCTGGCTTCGCTGGCTGTTCTTGCTGCCAGCGCCTACGATTTCATTGTCGAAGACATAGCCTACAACATCCTCAACAGCAACTCCGTAGAGGTTACACACAAAGGGTCGAGATGGACTGTGGACGTCAGTGAGGTGAGTTATAATTACGTGCCCAACAAGGTGAATAGCGGCTACTATACTTCGGAGCTGAGAATACCTGAGAGCGTGACGTATATGGGTCACACCTATCGCGTGGTGGCTTTAGGGGCGTATTCATTGGCTGATGCGAGCATAGGCCATCTTTATTTACCATCCAGTATCACCAAAGCGAAAACAATGGCATTTGGAAACACACTAAGCAGTGCCGTTGTTGATTATTATGACATGTACTGCAGTATTGGTAAACTGACAATTGCTGACCTGAAGGGTTGGTGCGGCATCGAATACGAACCCGTAGACTGGGATGAAGGGCATAGTGAGAGCTATTATGGATGGCTCCAAATACTCACTCCAACGTGTATCTACAATTGTGAAAAATGGTGGGAAGACGCTCCATATACCGAAGACGAGGATTGGGATCCCTTTGCCTACAGCGAAGACTTCATGAACAATGAGCATGGTGTTCGCGAGCTTTATATGAATGGAGGCAAGTTGATCGACCTGGTGATTCCCGACGACGTGACGACTATCGGCACATTCCCATTCTTCGGCAACACTGCGTTGCAGACCCTCACGCTGCATAGTGGTGTGACCCAGATTGATAGGTACGCTTTCAATGGCTGCACCAATTTGCAGCACATCTACAGCAATGTGGCCAATCCTGCCGCCATCCGTATGGGTTACGGCGTGTTTGGCGGTGTTCCACTCCAGTCGTGCGTACTCCACGTCCCGAAAGGGTCGAAACGTCTTTACATGCAGGCAGGTCAGTGGCGGAATTTCGGGAGCATTGTGGAATACGACGTTTCAGAGGCCACCTCGATGGCCTTTGACCCCGACGAGGTGGACGTGTATGTGGGCGAGACGAAGAGGCTCACGCCCGTCTTCACGCCCTTCGACGCCAACCCGGCGCTCAACTGGACCAGTTCACGGCCCGATGTGGTGAATGTCGATGCCGCCGGCCAGATCACCGGCCGCACCGAAGGAGCCGCCGTGATCACCGCCACCACAGCCGATGGAAGCAATCTCACGGCATCGTGCATCGTCAACGTCGTCCCCCGGCCCACTGAGAGCATCTCCATCTATCCCACGTCGATGTCGGTCAGCATCGGCAGTTACAACGTCATCACTGCGTATTTGAGGCCCACAGGTGCCAGCAAGAACGTCGTCTGGACATCGAGCACTCCGGGCGTGGTGAGCCTTTCGCCTTTAGTTGACGAATTTGGGACCACCAAATGCAAGGTGACGGCTCTCAAAGCCGGCACCACCACGGTGACCATCAGCTCCACCGATGGCACGAATGTGTCGGCCAGTTGCCAGGTCACTGTGCCGGCCAATCTGGTGACCTCGCTCACGCTTAACAGCACCTATGAGACGATGCTCGTCGGCAAACGCTTCCAGTTGGAAGCCACCGTCGCGCCCGAAGATGCCAGTTTCCAGACCATCGCTTGGACGTCCGATAAACCCTCGGTGGCCACGGTCGACTCCACAGGATTGGTCACCGCCCTGAGCGTGGGTATGGCCATCATCAAAGCCACCACCACCGACGGGAGCGGCCTTAGCGCCTCTTGCACCGTGATTGTGAGCGATGTGCCCAGCACCGCCCTCTCGATCAATCCCGTCGATGCCACCATTGAGTGCGGGCAGACACTGCGCATCGCCGCCACCATCACGCCTGCCGATGCTTCCAACCAGAACCTGCGATGGAAAAGCAGCAACACTGCCGTGGCCACCGTCGACGATCAGGGATTTGTCACCGGTGTGGGAGTGGGACGCTCCGCCATCACCGCCACCACCACCGATGGCTCCAACCTGTCGGCGGCATGCCTGGTCACGGTCACCGACAACCACAAAGACGGCGACGTGAACGGCGACGGACTTGTCGACATCGACGATGTGAACATCATCATCAACACCATCATCATGCACCTGCCCGAAGATGAAAACGCCTATTCGTCCGACGTCGACGGCAGCGGCAACGTCGACATCGACGACCTGAACTTCGTCATCAACGCCATGCTTCACAAGGACGATAGCCACGACGCGGCCTTGACCACCTACACAGTGAATGGTGTTGCCTTCCGCATGGTCAATGTGGCTGGCGGCACCTTCACGATGGGAGCCACTGCCGAGCAGGGCACCGATTCAAAGAGTAGAGAGAAACCCACCCACGAGGTCACGCTTTCTACTTACCACATCGGCGAGACCTTGGTCACCCAGGCACTCTGGGAGGCCGTCATGGGCAGCAACCCAAGCTACAACCTGTCGAGCTCCAACCACCCCGTCGAGAATGTGAGCTATGACGATTGTTTGGCCTTCATTGCCAAGCTCAACCAACTCACGGGCAAGACGTTCCGCTTGCCCACCGAGGCCGAGTGGGAGTATGCCGCGCGGGGCGGCAACCTCAGCAAGGGCTACAAGTATGCCGGCGGCAACGACCCCAACCTCGTGGCATGGTATGTCGACAACAGCTCCGGATGTTCCCACGCCGTGGCACTCAAAGCACCCAACGAACTGGGAATCTACGACATGAGCGGCAACCTGTGGGAAATCTGCAACGACTGGTTCGGCTACTACACCAGCGCCGCACAGTCCAACCCCACCGGCCCCGAGACTGGCACGCGAAAAGTGTACCGAGGCTCCAGTTGGCACGACCCTGCTCGCGATGCCCGTGTGTCGAGCCGCGAGCAAAACGTGCCTACGTATTTCAGCCGCTATCTTGGCTTCCGGCTCGCACAGTGACCCGGTCGCGGCTATGAGAAAAAGAGGGATGGGAACTTGCTCGTTTCCCATCCTTCTTTCCATTCAGATGCGTTTCCTAAGGTGTCGTCAGCATAGCCTTTGACGCCCTACGCCAGCGGTATGGCTCTCTCCTGCATTCAAATCAGGCTCATAATTCCTTGAGTTGTTGCAAATCAAGTCCTGTTGCGTCGGCAATGAGGCTGATGTCGATGCCCATGTCCTTCATTTTCTTTGCTGTGGCTTTGAGCCCCTCAATGCGCCCCATCTCGATGCCCTCTTCGCGGCCCTGGGCGATGCCCTGCGCAAGGCCCTGTTCGATGCCCTGGGCGCGGCCTTCTTCGATGCCCTGGGCGCGGCCTTCTTCGATGCCCTGGGCGCGGCCTTCTTCGATGCCCTGGGCGCGACCTTCTTCGAGGCCCTGAGCGCGACCTTCGAGCAATGCCTCGCCTCGCGCGGTGACATATTGGTCTTGCAAAATCACACGGTTGTCCAGATAGCGGCGGTAGGCGGCGTGCTCGTCGCGGCTCATCTGTGCAATGCCCAGCTTTGCGCGCGCTTCCTGCAGCCCTGGCGCATCGGCGTCTTCAGGAATCTCGCTGTTGGCCAAAAAGTATAGCCATTGGTCCAGCGGCGTGCGCGACCAACGGTCGAAATCGTTCACCTTGAGAATGTAATACTCCGGATAGAGCTGGTACACCTCGTCGACGCCGAACTTCTGCTTTTGGAAGGGCGACAGCTTGAGCACATCGTTCAGATGAATGCCCCGGAACTCGGTCGTTCCGTGGTAGACGTAGTCCTTGCCCTGGCCGAGGTCGAAGTAAACGATGTTGATTGAGAACACTTTCTTGACGTTGTCGTAGTTCTGGCCGCTGTCGATGTACTCCGTCACCAGGCGCGACGCGCCGAACAAGATGCGCTGGAAAAAGGCATATTCCGACTCGCCTTGAACCTCAATCAGCAGCAATTCGCCTTTTGAGTTCTTGGCCAGCAGGTCGACCCGGTTCTGCTTTGCCTCTTTCCGGTCGGCGTTGCTCTCGCTTTCCAGGATTTCCTGAATCGTGATGCTGGTGTTGAGCAGTGTGGAGAGAAACCCCTCCAGCACAACGAAATTGGCCTTGTCGCGCAGCAGCCGCTTCAGTGCCCAGTCAAAACTGATGTATGGTCTGTCTCTCATAGCTGTACTCTTTAATTTCCACAAAGATAATCACAATTCCCGAATTGACCAAGCAATTATTCAAGAAAATGGAAAAACGAGCGGTCGGCGGCCTGGCATTCAGCCCCCACCTCAAGCAGTTCGGACGCTCACTTCTGCCAGGCACCCACCACTTCGCCTATGTACATGGTGTGCAGGCCTGCGCTGAAGTTGGTGTACATCTGCTGCGGCACCTCGCTTTTGAAGTACTGAGGGTCGAAGGGCGCGGCATACATCGTGCGGCACTCCACCACGATGTCGGCTTCGATGTAGTAGGGGGCGCCGTGCTCGGTGTAGGCGGTGTGGAGGCCGAGCGCTTTGGCCTTGTCGCCGTCGCGGCCGCTTTTGGTGCCCATATACTCCATGATTTCGTCTTTGCGGTCGGAAAACGCCATCACGGTGAAGTATGGCGAGCGGTCCATGAACTGCTTGGTGTAGCGATTTTCGGCCACATAGACGGTGACGGCCGTTTTGCGCCACAGCGTGCCGATGCTGCCCCAGCCGATGGTCATGGCGTTGCTCTGCTCGCGGTTGCCGGCTGCCAGGAGCAGCGCATGGCGGAACCAGCTGAAGCCGTTGTCGGCAAAGTCCTGTTCTACGGTCATCGGCTTGAAGCCATGTTCGCTTTGCGCCCAAACGGTGCTCGGGGCCAGGGTCATCAGTGCCATGGCCAGCATTGCAGCGAGGTGTTTCATATTCTTGTTCGGATTTATGGTGGGTTCTATAAATTGCTTGCGCCGAATTGGGCTTGATTGCTGAGCAGGTTTTGGCTCAAGCTGCGCGAAGCAGTAGCGGGCTACGGTTCAAGCAGTTGAGACAAAAGATGCCAGCAAGCAACCCAAGGCGGCCAAAACCATTCATTACTTTTTTGCAATTTATAGAACCCACCTTATGTTTTCAATCAATGGCTTGACGGGAGCAGGTTCTGCAGCAGTTCCGGCTCGTTGGTGGTGATGAAGTCGATGCCCTGGTCGATGCACCACTGCATGGTGGCGGCGTCGTTCACGGTCCAGGCGTTGGTTTTCATGCCGAGTTGGTGGCACTGGCCCACCCACTGCGGGTGCCGCTGGAAGACGCTGTAGTGGTAGTCGGCCCCGGCAGCTCCCAGTGCCTTGAGGTCGGCTGGCGAGAGTTCGCCGTTGAGGTAGTATACCTCGGTGCCTTGCGGAGCCTGCTGGATGAGCAGGCGCATGCCGGGATAGGAGAAGGTGATGTAGGTGACGCGATGCTCCAGGCCGTATTTTTTGAACAGCTTCAAGATTTTCTTCACCGCCTGCGCCTCTTGCTGCTTGTCGCTGTGCGGCTTGAGTTCGCACACGAGCTGCAAAGTGGTGCTCTGTTGCGCCACCTGCAGCAGTTGGTCGAGGGTGGGAATGGGTTCGCCGTTGGGCAACTTCTGCCCGCGCACGTCGCGGGCGAGCGCACGCTGAATCTCGATGCCGTTGATGGTCGCGTCGTGGTTGACAAACACCTCGCCGTCGCGGGTCATCCACACGTCGAATTCCGACCCCCAGCAGCCAAACTCGTTGGCGTTGATGAGCGAACTGATGGAGTTCTGTGCCGAGCCGGCCATTTTCCAGTAGCCGCGGTGGGCCACGACCTGCGTTTGAGCTCCGAGGGCGAGCCACAGGGTGATGAGCGGGAGAAATAGGATTAACCTCTTCATAGCGTTGATGATTAGGAATGATTTACTCTGAGTTGCCAGAAGGCCACAGCCGAAGCCGCTGCCACATTGAGCGAGTCTACGCCGTGCGCCATGGGGATGCGCACCACATAGTCGGCGTCGGCAATCACGTCGTGGGCCAGTCCGTCGCCCTCGGTGCCCATCACGATGGCCAGTCGTGGCTCCTGAGCCAAAGCGGGGTGGTCGAGCGGCACCGACTTGTCGGTCAGCGCCATGGCGGCGGTGCGGAATCCCAGGTCGCGCAGCGAGCCGATGGGACTGGAGAGCCACGTCCACGGCACCAGGAACACCGACCCCATCGACACGCGCACGGCCCGGCGGTTGAGCGGGTCGCACGCGGTGGGCGTGAGCAGCACGGCGTCGATGCCCAGCGCGGCGGCCGAGCGGAAGATGGCCCCGATGTTGGTGGTGTCGGTCACGCCGTCGATCACCACCACGCGTCGCGCGTCGCGGCACACCTGCTCCACTGTAGGCAATGCCGGGCGTCGCATGGCGCACAGCACGCCGCGCGTGAGCGTGTAGCCCGTGAGCTCGGCCAGCAGTTCGCGCACGCCGGTGTAGACGGGGATGTCGCCGCAACGGGCAATGATGGGTGCCGCGTCGCCGTCGATGTGCCGGCGCTCACACAGCAGCGACACCGGCTCGTAGCCCGCATCGAGGGCCACGGCAATCACCTTGGGGCTTTCGGCGATGAACACCCCCTTTTCAGGCTCCAGCCGGTTGCGGAGCTGGGCTTCGGTGAGTGTGCCGAACACCTCCACGCCGGGATGACGGAGCGATGTGATTTCGGTCACCATGACTTTTATCGTGAAGCGTGATGCTATTCCACTTCGTAGTGCTGGAAGAGGAAGTCGTTGTAGGGGAACCGCTCGGTGTGGACGATGCGGGCCTTGTCGTAGAGCAGTTGCTTGAGCTCGGCGATGTTTTGCTGGTGCTTGGCGCTGATAAACACGCAGTTGCCCGCCATGCGCGCCATCCATGTGGCTTTGAGCTCGTCGAGCGGGATATTCTCGCGCGTGCGCGGGGTCAGGTCGTCGGCGTCTTTGGGTGTGTAGGTGAACTGGTCCACCTTGTTGAACACCATGATCATCTCCTTGCCGGCGGCGTTGCACACGTCTTGCAGCGTGCGGTTGACCACCTCGACCTGGTCTTCGAACTGCGGGTGGCTGATGTCGACCACATGCACCAGGATGTCGGCGTCGCGCACCTCGTCGAGCGTGCTCTTGAACGACTCCACCAGATGGGTGGGCAGCTTGCGGATGAAGCCCACCGTGTCGGTGAGCAGGAAGGGAAGGTTGTCGACCACCACCTTGCGCACCGTGGTGTCGAGCGTGGCGAAGAGCTTGTTCTCGGCAAACACATCGCTCTTGCTCAGCACGTTCATGAGTGTCGACTTGCCCACGTTGGTGTAGCCCACCAGAGCGATGCGGGTGAGCTTGCCGCGGTTTTTGCGTTGGATGGCCTTCTGCTTGTCGAGGTCTTGCAGGCGCTGCTTGAGCAGCGAGATTTTGGTTTTGATGATGCGTCGGTCGGTCTCGATCTGCGTCTCGCCGGGGCCGCGCATGCCTATGCCGCCCTGCTGGCGCTCCAGGTGGGTCCACATGCCCGTCAGGCGCGGCAGCAGGTACTGGTATTGCGCCAGTTCCACCTGCGTCTTGGCACTGGCCGTCTGCGCGCGCTTGGCGAAGATGTCTAGAATCAGGCTCGTGCGGTCGAGCACTTTCACATGCACGGCCTTCTCGACGAAGGCGATTTGCTTGGGCGTGAGGTCGTCGTCGAAAATCACAAGCCCGATGTCGTTGCTTTCCACAAAGGCCACAATCTCCTCCAGCTTGCCTTTGCCCACGTAGCTGGTGCTGTTGGGCGCGTCGGTGCGTTGCACGAACCGCTTCACGGTCACGGCTCCGGCGGTGTGGGCCAGGAATTCCAGCTCGTCGAGATATTCGGCTGTCTTGGCTTCGGGCTGCTGGGGCGTGATCAGGCCCACGAGCACCGCTCGTTCCTGCTCAATGGCCGTGAGGTCGCGCTTCTTGTCGTCGATTAAACCCATAAATCAATGCACAATTATTCTAATTCACAATGCACAATTCACAATTCACAATGCACAATTCACAATGCACAATTCACGATTCACAATGCACAATCAGCGCAATGCGGCGTTCTTGCCGCAAGGTCGATTGTGCATTGTGAATTGTGCATTGTGAATTATTTCTTGGCCACCTTGGTGTAGCGCTTGTTCAGGCCCTCGATCACGTCGTCGGTCACGTCGAACCTCGGGTCGATGTAGAGCGTGGCTTCTTTCTTGAGCACCATGTCGTAGCCCTTCTGCTTGGCATACTCCTGCATGAAGTTGTTGATGGAGTCGAGCAGCTGCTGCTGGCTCTGGCTCAGCTCGTTCTGGATGTTCTGCTGCAGGTTGCCCAGATAGCTCTCAGCCTCGCGCTGCTTCTTGGCCAGTGTGGCCTGGTCGGCGTTGAAGCTCTCCTCGGTCAGGTAGCCGTTGTTCTTGTATTTGGTCTGCATCTGGTCGGCAAACTTGTTGATGTCGTTGCTGCGCTGCTGCTGTGCGGCGTCGAACTGGTTCTGCTTGCGCAGCATGGCCTCGTTGATGTCCTTGGCCAGGTTGTATTTCTCCAGGATGGTGTCGACGTCCACGTAGCGGATGGTCATCTTTTCCATGGGTCGTTGCGCTTTTGCGCCGCCGGCGGGGGCGGGAGCGTTTTGCGGTTTCTGGTTGCAGGCCACGGCCAGCAGCAGCAAGGCGACGGCGGTCGCCAGCGTTTTGATGCGGTTGAGGTTCATTTCGTTTCTTGTGGGATACACCTTAATTAATAATGTTGGGTTGTTGTTATGAGTTCTTGTTGAGTGTCTTGATTTCGGCGCTTGCGACGGCAGGCTCATTCGAAGTCGGGGTCGCGCGCGCAGGTGATGCCCCGGCGGCGCATCTCGGCGTTGCCATGGATGTGCGTGTTGGGGAACCGCCCGCCGCGCGTGAAGAAGATTCTCACGCCCAGCAGCAGCACCGCAGCCAGCAGCAGCAACACCGTGAACAATAAAGTAGCCATCGTTTGCGTTATTTTAACATTGCTAAATCCGGCGCACCGACGGGCATCTTTGCCGTTTTTGTGCTTTTTGCTGCAAATATAGCGCACTTTTGTGGAATGATGCGGTGCAGTTCAAAACTTTTTTGTAACTTTACACGTCAAATGCCGATGATTTAACAAACTTTGTCCCCATGAAAGGATAACTAACAAATTAACCCCTTAAAAATAAACTACTATGACAGTAAGAGAATTGAAACCGACTCGCGTGTGGGAAATCTTCGACGACATCACCAAGGTGCCCCGTCCTTCGGGCCGCCTCGACAAAATCCGCCAGTGGCTGGTCGACTTCGCCAAGAAGCACAACCTGGAGTACAAGGTCGACGAGGTGGGCAACGTGGCCATGTTCCGTCCGGCCGCCCCGGGCTTTGAGAACGTGCCCGGCGTGGTGATGCAGGGCCACATGGACATGGTGGCCGAGAAGGCCGCCAGCTCGAAGCACGACTTCGACAACGACCCCATCGAGACCATCGTCGATGGGGAGTGGGTGCGCGCCAACAACACCACCCTCGGTGCCGACGACGGCATGGGACTCGCCATCGCGCTGGCCGCCATCACCGACCCCGACATCAAGTGCGGACCGCTGGAGGCTCTGGCCACCGTCGACGAGGAGACCGGACTCACCGGCGCCAGCAACATCAAGGGCGACATGCTCCAGGGCAAGTATCTGCTTAACCTCGACAGCGAGGACGACGGCGTGATCACCGTGGGCTGCGCAGGAGGTCTGGTTTCGATCTTCAAGTTCAACTATAAGCCCATGGCTGCTCCCGCCGACCGCATCTACTTCAAACTCGGCATGGAGAAGTTCCACGGCGGCCACTCGGGCACCGACATCGACAAGGGCTTTGCCAGCGCCACCAAGCTCATCGCCCGCCTGCTGTGCACGCTCGGCATCGACTTCGAGTTGGCCTGCATCGACAGTGGTAACCTGCACAACGCCATCGCCTTCAATGCCGTGGCCGTTGTCGGCATCAAGCCCGAGGACAAGGAAAAGCTCGCCGTGGCCTTCAACACCTTCGTGGCCGACGTCAAGAACGAGTACCACGTCACCGAGAAGAACGTCGAGTTCTTCTGCGAGAGCGTCGACGCTCCTGCCACCGTCATCGACCGCGACACCGCCTGCCGCGTGCTGCAGGCCGTCTATGCCGCTCCTCACGGCGTGACCTCGATGAGCATGGAAATCAAGGGCCTGGTCGAGACCTCGACCAACCTGGCCAGCATCAAGATGCGCGAAGGCAACCAGCTGGTGGTTGAGGCCTTCTCGCGTTCGTCGGTCGAGAGCCGCAAGCAAGACTTGGTGAACCAGATCGAGACCGTGTTCCGCCTGGCTGGTGCCGACGTGGTGGAGCGCGAGGGCGACTACCAGGGCTGGGAGCCCCGCATGGACAGCCACATCCTCCATGTGGCTGTGGAGTGCTGGGAGCGTCTCTATGGCGTGAAGCCTGTGGTGGAAGCCATCCACGCCGGTCTGGAGTGCGGCCTGTTCCTGAAGGCTGCTCCGCACATGGACATGATTTCCTACGGCCCCACGCTGCAGGATGTGCACTCGCCCGCCGAGCGCTGCCACATCCCCGCCGTGCAGAAGGGCTGGGACTTCACCGTGGCCATCCTCAACGACGTGGCCGCCGGCAAGTGACGCTAAATCGCTACAGAGCATAAAAGAGGGGGGCGCAATTGCGCCCCCCTCTTTTATGCTCAATCTTGTTCCTTCGTGTCAGTTCACGAGCACGAGGCGGAAACCATTGTTGGGTTGATTGGAGCCTTTCACCAAGGCTCCACGGCCTTCGTTGGTGCACAGGGCCCACATGTAGCTGAAGTCGTCTTTGCTGCCGCCGCGAAGCACGCGATAGTCGGCGGAGTTGAGGCCGAAATCCATCATGTTGCCGCCGCCATGCTCTGGGTTCACTTGCGCGTCTTCGCTGTAGAGGTAGCCCACATCGTTGGTCCACTCCTGCAAGTTGCCAGTCATGTCGTAGAGGCCCAGCTCGTTGGGTGCCTTGGTCTTGGGCACTTTCAACGTCTGCTCATAGGGCGAGCTGGAGGGGAAGTGGACGTTGCCCACATCGGCGATGTCGTCGCTGCCCGAGTAGAGGTATCCCTGGCTCCTGACGCCGCCCTTGGCAGCCCATTCCCATTCGGCCTCGGTGGGCAGGCGGAAGGTGCGGCCGGTGAGCTCGCTGAGCTTCTGGGCGAAGAGAACCGCATTGTCCCATTTCACACAAGTGGCGGGTAATGCATCGTTGCGCCACTTTTTCCACGCGTTGTAGTAATACTCGTCCTCATTTACAATGTCGCAGTTCGTGGGCATGAGCGCGTAATAGAGCGCTTGGATGCACTCCGTTTCCATGATTTTGAACGAAGAGACGGTGACTTGGTGTCCGGGCAGGTTGCTCTTGGTGCTGAAGCCACCGATGGGGGTGAGGTCGCGGCCGCCCATCTGGAAGGTGCCACCCTCCACATAGATCAGCTTGAACGTCACGCCAGCGACGGTGAACTCTTCGTCGACGGGTGTCACCTCAGGGTTGGTGGGGGTGTGTCCCAGCAGCACGTTGATGACCAGATTCAGGTCGTCGACATCCACGCTGCCGTCGTTGTTCAAGTCGCAGTTTAAGCCGGTCTCGCGGCCGAGCATCTGGTTGATGATCATGTTCACGTCGTCGATGTCGGCAGTGCCGTCGCCGTTCACATCGCCGGTGGCCGCCGAGGCCATCACCGGCAGGCACAGCAGCGCTGCCGAGGCAATGAATTGCTTGTAAAACTTTTTCATGAGATAAAAATATAGGGTTAGTATCCATCGGCAACTCCCCCTTGCGCGGAGATGCCGATTAATTGTCGGTGGCAAAATTACATCCGTTGCACCAATATCCCAATATCATTTTGCCAAAAAAACAGTCTCATAAACGCAATTTTCCTGTTTTTGCGGATTTGAGAGTGTGAATTTGCGAATATGAGAATTGTTTGTGTCAATTCATGCCGGGGTGGGCGGGCCAGTTGAGCCACAAGCGGTAGCGGTCGCCAAAGCGCTTCACCGCCTCGGCCCAGAGGCGGTCGTGTGGCGTGTAGAGCATCATGGAGGCGTCGCAGCCGTCGAGCACCGCCCAGTCGTGGCGCGCCAGTTCGCCCGCCAGCTGGCCGCTTTCCCAGCCGCTGTAGCCCACCAGGAATCGCACGTGGAGATGCACATCGGGATTCCAGTCCACCAGGTGGGTCAGAGCACCCAGGTCGCAGCCTAGATAGAGGCCGCTGCTGCCAATGGGCTCGCTGCCGGGCAGCAGGTCGGGTGGCACGTCGTGCACGATGAGCATCTCGTCGGTCTTCACCGGACCGCCAAAGTAGAACGTGTGCCCGCCGCAAAGGTCCAGCAGCTTGCTCATGGCGATGGCTTCGTCGGCATCGCGGCTTGGCTCCTGCGTGAGGTCGCCTGTCAGCAAGTCTTTCAGCGAGAGCGAGGTGCGTGCATTCAGAATCAGCCCCATGGTGCCCTGCTCGCCATGCTCCACCACCACTATCACCGAGCGACCAAACACCGGGTCGCCCACCGTGGGGCGGGCCACAAGCAGCGAACCGGCCACCGGCTCGGGCTGCGCGTCGTGGAGGTTGAATATGTCTTCGATTGGTTTCATCTCCACAAAGGTAGGCATTCCTCGCTGATGCCGCAAATATTTTGGCATTTTTTTCGTTACAATATATGGTATGTTCTATAAATTGCTTGGGCCGAATTGGGCTTGATTGCCGGGCAGGTCTTGGCTCAAGCTGCCCGGCTACGATTCGAATGTCAAACAACAAGCAACAACCAGGCAACACCTTGAACAACTTTTTATGAATGATGTTGTTATGGTTGTTTGTCGGTTGTTTAAAGTTGTTTGACTGAAAACAGCAGTTGCGACAAAACCTGCCAGCAAGCAACCCAAGACGGCCAAAACCATTCATTGGTTTTTGCAATTTTGTAGAACCCACCATAATAGATGCTCAATGTAAAACCGACAGCATGAAAGTACTCAAATTCGGAGGCACATCCGTTGGCTCGGTCGAGAGCCTGCGCAATGTGAAGCAAATCGTGGAGGCCTGCCAGGGGCAGGTCATGGTGGTGGTGAGCGCGCTCGGAGGCGTCACCAACCAGCTCATCGACATGACCGGGCGCGCCCAGGCCGGCGACGCCGCCTACGAGGACATCCTCGTGCAGGTGCGGCAGCGCCACCTCGACGTGATTGCCGGCGTGGTGCCCGTGCCGCAGCAGCAACAGTGCAACGCCATCGTCGAGCAGTTTGTGGAAGGCATGAGCTCGTTCTGCTCGATGCTCTGCCTGAACCACGACCTGCCGGCCGACATGGCGGCAAACATCAAAGATGCCATTGTGGCGCATGGCGAAATCATGTCGAGCGCCATTGTGACGTGCCTCATCGACGGGGCCGAGCCCCATTTCTCGCCCAACTTCATCAAGACGCGCCGGGTGGACGGTGCCGACACGCTCGACACCGACCTCACGCGCCGGCTCATCGTGGAACACCTGGGCCAGAGCAAGGCGCAGCGGCTGGTGATGCAGGGCTTCATTGCCGACGACGCCGACACCGGCATGAAAACCAACCTGGGCCGTGGCGGCAGCGACTACACCGCCGCGCTGGTGGCCGCCGCCCTCGGCGCGGAATGCCTGGAGATATGGACCGATGTGGACGGCTTCATGACCGCCGACCCCCGCACCCATCCCGATGCCACCGTGATACCTTCGATGACCTATGAGCAGGCGCAGCGCATGTGCGACGCCGGCGCCAAGGTCATCTATCCGCCCACACTGCGCCCCGTGGCCGAGCGCCACATCCCCGTGTGGGTGAAAAACACCTTCAATCCCTCGGCCCCCGGAACCGTGATTCAATAAATCCACCTTCAGTTTGCGATACTACAGCACCAACAACCGCAAGGCCACCGCCAGCCTCGAGGAGGCCATCTTCCGCGGAATGGCTCCCGACGGCGGACTGTATATGCCCGAGCGCATCGTGCGCATGCCGCAGCCGTTTGTCAACAACATGAGGAACATGACGCTGCCCGACATCGGCTTCGCCCTGGCCAATTTCGCGCTGCAGGGCGACGTGGACCCCGATGTGCTGCACCACATCGTCGACGACACGCTCAACTTCCCCATACCCCTGCGCCGGGTGGCCCCCGGACGCTTCGCACTCGAACTCTTCCACGGCCCCACGATGGCCTTCAAAGACGTGGGCGCGCGCTTCATGGCTCGCCTCATGGCTCACTACATCGGCCTCCGGCCCGGCCGCCGCGTGGGCGTGATTGTGCCCACGTCGGGCGACACCGGCAGCGCCGTGGCCAACGGCTTTGCCCATATGCCAGGCGTGCACGTCTATGTGCTCTACCCGCGCGACGGCGTGAGCTATGTGCAGGAGGCGCAGTTCGCCGCGCTGGGCGGCAACGTCACCGCGCTCGAGGTGGACGGCACCTTCGACGACTGCAAGCAGCTCGCCGAGCAGGCGCTCATGGACGCCGACCTCAACCGCCACATTACCCTCACCAGCGCCACCACCATCAACGTGGCGCGGCTGCTTCCGCAGACGTTCTACTACTTCTACGCCTACGCGCAGCTGCTCAATCAGGGTGTCGACACCAGCCGGGTGGTCATGGCCGTGCCGTGCGCCAACCTGGGCAACCTGGCCTCGGGACTCATGGCGCGTGCCATGGGGCTGCCGGTGAGCCGTTTTGTGTCGGTGGAGAACCAGAACAACATCTTTTATAATTATGTGCACTCCGGGCAGTATGTGCCTCGCCCGTCGGTGAGCAGCATCGCGCCGGCCCTCGATGCCGGCAATCCCACCAACTTTGCGCGCATCACCGCCCTGCTGGGCGATGTGGAGCAGGTGCGCAAGGTGGTGCACGCCTACAGCTACACCGACGCCGACATCCTCGACACCATTTCACGTGTCGACCGGGAGCACAATTACCTGCTCGACCCGCAGAGCGCCATCGGCTGGCGCGGCATGGAGGCCGACCTGCAGCCGGGCGAGACGGGCATTCTGCTCGCCACGGCCCACCCGGCCAAATTCAGCGCGCCCGTCGAGATGGCCATCGGCCGGCAGGTGCCCATGCCCCTGCAGCTGGTGCGCTTCCTGCGGGGCACGCGCCACGTCACCCCGCTGCGCAACGGCTACACCGCCCTGCGCAACTACCTGCTCCGCCAGTCCTGAAATGGTTTTGAATTAAGCCAGATTTTATCGAATTTTGCATTATGGAAGAAAACAATGAACTCATAAAACCGCAAGATCCACAAGATTTGCCCTCACAATTAGTTGACGATGTCAAACAAATAGTTGAGCGTGGCTTGCATGAAGCGTACCGCAGTGTCAACTCGATTTCCATTATGACTTATTGGAACGTGGGCAAACGCATTGTGGAAGAAGAACAACATGGCGCAAGCCGTGCTGAATACGGCAAACAAGTTCTTAAGGGTCTGGCGCAAGTGTTAGTGCCCTTGTATGGATCGTCATATGGCGAGCGAAATCTGTATAGTATGCGCCAGTTCTTCCTGTATTTCAATGATTTGGAGATTTTGAACTCGCGAGTTCAAAATCTTTCATGGACTCATTATCGTATGTTGCTTCGTGTTCCTGATGAGAATGCCCGCTACTGGTATCTGCGTGAGGCATCGCAGGAGATGTGGAGTGTGCGCACTCTTAGCCGTAACATTGGTTCGCAATACTACTACAGATTGCTGCAATCGCCTAAGAAAGATAAGGTGATTGCCGAAATGCTAGAACTGACTAAACCCTTGCAACAGGACAAAGATGGAATCGTCAAGAATCCCGTAGTTGCAGAGTTCCTTGGACTTGAAAACACGGATTATAGTGAAAGCGACCTGGAACAGGCTATTATCAACCATCTCCAAAAGTTCATCATGGAAATGGGGCGCGGTTTTGCTTACATGGGTCGTCAGCAACTGATTCGCACCGATACACAGGACTATTATATAGACCTCGTGTTTTACAATGTTGTTCTAAAGTGTTACGTTCTTATTGACCTCAAAGTAGGCGTAATTACCCACCAAGATGTAGGACAGATGGATATGTATGTGCGCATGTATGATGAGCTCAAGCGCACGGAGGGAGACAATCCAACCATTGGCATTGTTCTCTGCTCTGAAACAAGCAAAGATATAGCCCGATACTCAATTCTCAAAGGGAATGAGCAACTATTTGCAGCAAAATATCTGCCCATGTTGCCCACCGAAGAAGTGTTCAGACATGAAATAGAACAGCAGAAAGAGATATTCTATTTGCAACACAACAAAAAATAGTCTGTTTTTCGCATGGCAATCGGAACGGTGAGCAATGCAGAGGAACGCATAAGCAGAAAAAAAACGTAGTTTTGCCGATTTTTCTTTGCCAATTCAAAAATTATTGCTAATATTGTGGTCGAAAAAGATAATGTCTTCAACCAAAATGTATTCAAGTCGCTCATTATCAACTAGGTTGGCGCAAGCAAGCTGATTCTGCGTGCTAGCGGTTTGATGTGCATTTTCTGCTTCGAATATCGGACTACAAATAAATAACAAACCCTAATTAACAATTTTAAAAATTTTTAATTATGAAGTTTAAAACTTTACTTTTCGCTGCTGTGGCCGGTCTGGCACTGAACGCAGCTGCCGAGGATGCTCAGGGCACCATCGTTGCTCAGAACATCACGATCACCGACGAGAACGTCGGCCAGCCGTTTGAACTCACCTTCACCCTGGGCGACCTGGGCACCATCACCGGTGAGGAGGATGGCTACTGGCAGACGGTGTGGAACGAGGCCACCGGCCAAAAAGAGTATGTGCTCGACGAGAACGGCAACAAGATCGAGAACTATGACTACCGCATCGGCGACGCCCGCATGTGGAAGAACATCCAGTTCAACATGACCTTCCCCAATGGCATGCGTCCCGTGAAGGTGAATGTCAACGATGTTTTCGACGGCGTGCTGACGCTTGACGACAGCAATCTTGGCGTCTACGATCTCGAAGGCAACGATGTGGTTGTCAGGGGAAGAACGCCGGTTGTGAGCTACTCGAACAACTACGACATGCCCGAGAAGTATCCCAACCACATCGCTCTGGGCTCGAACATGACCGCCACTCCCAACCCCGCTGGCGAGGTGTACCGTCTGTTCTGCATGGTCGACGAAGACATGCCTAACGGCGAGTATCAGATGATGGTTTACTGCAAGTGGGTCGACCAGTGCGATGGTGGCCACACCATCTACGCCGACGAAGAGCGTGGAGTGCTCTGCACCATCACCATCAACCGCACCGTTGAGCCCCAGGTCCGCAACTTCGAGGGCGTGGTGGTCGACGAGGAAGGCGCTGCCCTGGAGGGTGTCAGCGTCACCGCTATCCCCACCGAGGGTGAGGAAGTTACCGCTACCACCGACGCCGAGGGTGCTTACACCATGGAGCTGCTTGCCGACGTGACCTATACCTTCAACTTCGCTCTCGAGGGCTATGTGCCCCAGGAGGGTCTGAGCGAGGAAGAGGCCGTCCGCGTGGTGATGGTGAAGGAGACTCCCGCCGAGCGTGACATCACCGGTGTTGTCACCGATGCCGAGACCGGTCTGCCGCTGGCTGGCGTGACCGTCACCGCTGTGGCCGTCACCGACGAGCCCGCCGGTATGTTCCGCGCCGAGGGCGATGCCCTGACCACTACCACCGACGAGAATGGTGCTTACACCCTGACCGTTCCCTACGAGGGCGAGTACATGCTCACCTTCGCACTCGAGGGCTACGAAAGCGTCACCCTGCCCGAGGCTGAGGCCGCCAACGTGGCTATGCAGCCCTCCGCGATCACCGGTGTGAGCGACGTGAACAGCGCCAAGGCTGTGGCCAGCGTGAAGTACTACAACGCTGCCGGTGTTGCCAGCGACAACGCATTCCAGGGCATCAACATCGTGGTGACCAAGTATGCCGATGGCAGCCAGAGCATCGTGAAGGTTGTGAAGTAAGTTTCATCAACCCGGTTACGAGGAATTAGCACCGACTAATCCATAACCCCGCGGCCCGCCCCACACAATGGAGCGGGCCGCTTCGATGTGTGTGGAGGGGTGTGCTCCCTCATTCGCCCGCCTCCGCCGACGTTAAAAACCGTGAAAGGCGTTTACTTTCGCCCTGCTCGAGCGTCATTATGTTGACAACCACCAAGTCGACCCCGTATGCAGCAACACGTCTTCGAGCACCAGGCACCGCAGTGGCGGGCGCAAGCACTGGCCGTGAGCCAGGCTTGCGGGGCCACAGCCACCGAGGCCGACGATGTGGCGCAAGACGTGCTGCTCAAGCTGTGGCTCATGCACGAGAGTCTGGAGCAATATCGCTCGGTGCAGGCGCTGGTGAGCGTGATGGCGCGCAACCTGACCATCGACATGCTGCGCCGCAGCACCACCCGGGCCACCGTGACCGCCTCGCCACCCGAGCCGGCCGACACCGCCGCCGACCCGGCGCAGCGGCTCATCGACGCCGAGCAGGAGCACCACCTCATGGCTATGCTTGGCGCACTGCCTTCGCGGCAGCATGCCGTGCTCGTGATGAGGCAGGTGGAGCACCGCAGCTATGCCGAGATAGGCGCGCTGATGGGCATTGGCCAGGCGAGCGCCAAGACCCTCCTGTCGCGCGCACGCAAAGCCTTGCTGCAACGCATGTCGAACAGAAATAGCGAATCATAACCCGCGATGCGATGAAGAACAACGAACACAACGAGATTGCCCGGCTGCTGGAGCGCTTCATGGCTGGAGAGTCGACCCTCGACGAGGAGCAGACGCTGCAGCGCTATTTCGCCACCCATCGGGTGCCGCCGCATTGGCGCGCCTACCAGCAGATGTTTGCCTACTTCGACGCCGGCATGCCCCTGACTGGTGCCGCAGCGCGCGAGGCCGTGCATCATTCAGCACCCAGGCTGTCGGTCAGCCGGCGATGGATGCACTGGGGTGGGGTGGCGGCGTCGCTGGCCCTGTTGGCATCTCTCGGCTGGCATCTGTTGAGTCAGACAGGCGCAACGGATGTCGTGCCGTCCGACACCTTGGCGAAGACCGTCGACAACTACCGTGTGGTGCCCATTGCCGCCGAGCAGGTGGCCGACACGCCGACCGTGGCCACACCCTTGCAGCCTGCGGCGCTCGCCCACAGCCGCCCACGCGCCGCTGCCACCAAGCGAGCCAAGGCCAAAACCTGAAGACTCCTCAACGATACCTTTACGTAATTCTGCAATCTGCTTTGCTTCTTCTCTATAGATGCTACGAGCAACTGTGTCTGAGTTCTC
>CAMVDK010000008.1 GCA_947166165.1 uncultured Porphyromonadaceae bacterium | reverse complement strand
GGAACTCGCCGGCAAAGAGCACGATGAGCGTGGAGATGAGCGTCTGCAGCAGCAGGACGACGAACTCGTTGTTGGTCAGCTTGAGCAGCAGCGGCTCGGTGAGCATGGCCATGCCGATGCTGTAGACCACGTTCACGATGTTGTTGCCCACGAGCAGGGTGGAGATGAACCGCTCGCGGTTGTTGTAGAACACGCCCAGTATTCGGCTGGCGAGCCCGCCTCGAGCGATGTCGATTTCGGCACGCACTTTGTCGCTCGACACGAAGGCAATCTCCATTCCCGAGAAGAACCCGGAAAGGAGCAGCGAAACGAGCACGATGAGCAATGGAGTGGTCATATATCTTTTATAATAGGCTATTGGTGGTTCGGAATGCAGAATGAAACAGACGGCTCGGCGCGTTCAGCCGCCCCGCGGGAAGCGGCTCTCGTCGATGGGGAAGATGGCCTCCACGTCGCGCAGGGTGTAGGTGGTGAAGCGCTCATTGCTCTTGTAGCCGTAGCCCTCGATGACGCGCCCCTGGCGCTCGATGTGGATGAAGGCCTCGCCGTAGAGCAGGTGCTCGTTCTGGTCCCAGAAGAGCTGGTCGGTCATGATCACATCGCCATCGGTGTTGGTGATGTGCACATGGCCGTTCAGGTCCCAGAGGTGCTTGTGCTCGTCGTAGTGGGCCGAGTCGCACTCGATGCTGGTCACGGTCTTGAAGGCGGAGTCGAGTTCCTCGGCCTTGACGCCGTCGGGGAAAACCCAAAAGGGCTCGCGCGCCTGCTCGAACATCAGCCAGCTCTTGGTGGTGATGCGGTAGCGCGTGCGCCCGTCGTCGCTGATCACGGTCTGCACGTCGTGCGAGGTCATGGTGGGCACGCGCTCGGGGTCGGTGGCGTGGCTCACCACGCTGGTCACCGGGTCTTTGCAGCCCGCCAGGGCCACGGCCAGCACGGCCAGCAGGACCAGGACAGGGCGCGGCATCAGCGTATTTTGTTCTTCCAGAACCACAGCTCGTTGAAGTTCACGCTGAGCGTGATGTTGAGGTAGTCCTCGGTAATCATGGCCTCGGGCGTGGAGGTGCGGTGCCGCCACTCGAGTCCGACGTTGACGGTGGTCTTGCCGGCGGGCACGGGCAGCCCCACGCCCACGGTGGCACCGTAGTCGCGCACGTTGTTGCCCATGATGTTCTGATAGTCGTGGTTGTAGAACGCGCCCACACGGAAGGCCATCGAGCCCACATAGGAGCCGCGGCGGTTGGGCGAGAACTGCAGTCCGGCGGCGGCCTTCCAGCGGTTGTCGAACTTGGAGGTGAGCGACTCGAAGCCTTCGATGGGGTAATACTTGGCGTTCTTCCAATTCTGGTAGGTGAAGTCGACCTCGGCCAGCCAGCGGTTGTCGTGGTTGTAGCCCAGACCCACGCCCAGGGTGTTGGGCTGCTCGTATTTGCCGCTCATCGAGGTGAAGCCCACGGTGTCGGCCTTGGTGTCCTGGCTGTCGAGAACCACTCCCCAGGCGTGGCCGTGCATCGACTTGCGCGGTGTCCACGCCAGGCCCAGCGTGAGGCGGTCGCGGGCCGTGAGCTGCGCGGCATACTGCACACCCAGGTTGATGTTCCAGTCGCGCACCTCCATCAGCCGCTGGTAGCTGGTCATCGAGGAGGTGCTGGTGGCGTTGGTGTTGGTGATGGTGCCGAACAGGTAGCTCACGTTGGCACCCACGCTCAGCCCCTTCAGGGGCTCGTAGCCCAGGCCGAGGTAGAGCTGCGAGAGTCCGCCGCTGCCGGTGAGCGTCTCGGTGCCGCCGTCAATTTTTCCGCTGTAGGTGTAGCCCACACTCGAATAGGGCACCAGGCCGAACGAGCCGCCCAGGTGGTTCATGATGCGGAACTGCGCGGTGAGGTAGTCGAGGCCGCCGCCAAAGTTGTGGCCGCTCTTGTCGTCTTCCTTCGACCAGACGTTGTTCAGGTCGAAGCCCACGTCCCACAGGAAGGTGAGCGAGTCGACCTGCGAGTAGGAGGCGGGGTTCATCACGTTGATGGCACGGCCGTTTTGCATGGCGTAGCCCACGCCGCCCATCTGGCGCTGGATGCCCGAGGCGTTGTCGCCCAGCAGGCCGAATCCCTGCTTGGAGTAGGGGCTGGTGGTGATCTGTGCCACCGCGGTGGTGAGCGAAGCGGCCAGCAAGGCCACCAGCATCAAGTGTTTAGTTATCTTCATCGTTCATTTGGTTAATTCGTCGGTTCAATCGGTGCTCATATCGCCCATGTCGAGCAGCAAGTCGGCCCCGGCCATGAGCAGGTCGGGCCGGTGCGCCACATCGGCAGCGAGCAGATGCGGCAGCAAGGCGGGGGCGTCGCCGCCGGTGACCACCACCTTCACCTGCCCCAGGGCGGCTTTGAGGCGCAGGGCCTGCGCGTCGACCTCGGCGGCCGCGCCGAGCACGGCCCCGCTGCGCAGCGCGGTGGCGGTGTCGTAGCCCACGAGCGGCACGTCGCCGTCGGCACCCACCAACGGCAGGCGGCTGGTGTGCTCGTGCATGGCCTGCAGGCGCATGCTCACTCCCGGCGAGATGCTGCCGCCCAGCAGGGTGCCGGCTCCGCTGGCCACCACCACATCGATGGTGATGGCGGTGCCGGCGTCGACCACCATCAGGTTGCACCCCGTGAACTCTCCCCATGCGCCCACCGCCGTGGCGATGCGGTCAGGGCCGAGCGTCTGCGGCGTGCGGTAGGCCAGCCGCAAGGGCAGCGGACGGGAGGCGCTCAGGCGCTCCAGGGGGCACGGCAGCTGCCCGCCCAGTGCCTCGGCCAAGGGGGCGTCGGCGTCGGTGGTGCTCACCAGCATGGCGGCAGACACGCGGTGGGCGGCGGACAAGGCCGACACCGCACTCCAGTCGGCCACCGTGCCCAGCGCGCGGGCCACGATGGCGCCACCGGTCACTATGGCGGCTTTCACGCGCGTGTTGCCGCAGTCGATGCACAAGTGTGTTGCCATAAATCGCAAAATTACAACATCTCGCCAGCAATACAAAATCTGCCGCGCCTATTTAATCATTATTGCGCCTATATCGCGCCGATTTATCAAAAATTAAAGCTTGCCGCCCCCACTTTCCTGCGCCCATAAACAAAACGACAGCCGCCCATGAAGTATCGCATTCACAGGCGGCTGATTCGTTACGGGTCGACAATCAGCCAGGCGTCACTCGGCGTAGAACGGGATTTCGTCGCCGTCATCGTCCTTGAGGATGAGGCGTTTGCTCTCGAGCGAGACAACCTTCATGTTGTTCATCTTGGGCATGCCGTCGAGCATGGTCTGCTTGAAGTCATTCAACTCGGGCCTGATCTGCTTGTCCATCGCAGCCTTAGTCTTGGCGTCCATGCCTTTCACCTCATAGTCGACATCCACCTCGGCTTTTCCTCTGTTGAGGTTCATCTTCAGGTCTTTGCCGTTGAGGGTGTAGGTGCCGGGCACTGTGACTCCGCCCATCATGGTGATGGGCACGCCGTCCACTTTCATCTCGTGCTCAGCGGCGACCACAAGTTCGCAAGAGCCATTCTTATCAAAAGTCAACGCCACGGCCACATCCACGCCATCTTCACTGGTAAGAATGGTGCACCACTGTTTGCCGGTCAGGCTCTGGGCGTTCATAACAATCGCCGAAGCAAGCATCAGCATCAACGCGAATAAAGTCTTCTTCATGAATGAAAAAATAGTATATTACCTTAAATCCGCACCGCCATTGTTGACTATTTTTATAACATCCTGGGCAACAAAAAGTTGCCCGGGATTTTGCCCTGTCGGGGATTTCACCTAATTTAGTGGTGCAAAAACAATCAGCAGAAATCCGTCGACCAGACAAATTAAGATATGGCAAAAGTACAAATAAAAAATGAGAAAATCACGCCTTTCGGCGGAATTTATTTCGTGACTAATCAATTTAAGGTGGGTTCTATAAATTGCTTGAGCCGAATTGGGCTTGATTGCTGAACAGGTTTTGGCTCAAGCTGCGCGAAGCAGTAGCGGGCTACGGTTCAAGCAGTTGAGACAAAAGATGCCAGCAAGCAACCCAAGGCGGCCAAAACCATTCATTACTTTTTTGCAATTTATAGAACCCACCTTAACCTTTTATAAGAGAAGGGGATTACTTATGTATAAAACAGCAATATTCTGAATGAAGAGACGCGTCCTCTAACGCAGGGCAACATCCACAACATTCACCTATATCAATATACCTGCATAAGTGAGAGGTAACCTCTTCCGAATAAAAACAACTGCCTCAACCACAGGGCCAGTGGTGCCGGATAGCCAGGGCGGTCCGGGTTGCGGCAGGCGGGGGCTTCCATGATGTGGTGCTGCCGGACGGCGGTGCAGGCTTCGAGGGCGGCGATGATGCGGGCCAGCTTGAGGGTGGGCAGCTACTGCTTTGACTGGAGCTCGAGGATGATTTCGTCCTCCAGATATGCGTCGCTCATGTTGTGGAGGTGATACATCTTGCGGCTCAGGTAAGAGTATGTGTCGGATGTATAGAATAATTCAAGTGCCCGCTCGTCGTCGATGCCAAGCGCGTCGGCCAGCAGCGAAATCACACGGGCATATTTCATCTGCAGCAAGGTCTCATTGATTAATGGATTATCGTTCATTAGGCCTAAGCGTTTTTCGTTCTTGACTCAAGAAAATGCAGGTATTGGTCAATGACCTGTTGGTTTAGGATGCAAATCTGATTGTTGGGCTTCTCGTATTGCAGCCGTCGAAGAGCTTCGGTTTCGTTGATAAGCCCCTGTCCGTACAATTCAATCGTGTTAAACACACGGTCGTTGGCTATGCCACCCTCAATCACATCATATTCAGTCCACACGGGCTGACCTTTGCGGCTGGCAATCACAAACTGCAACCATTCGGCATCGTAGGCCTGAAAATGTTTATATCGGAAACCTGCGCCCAATGAGCCGTCACGGTCAAAATCATAGATGTTAAGTACCTGCGTTTCTCCTACGTTGAAAGGCCGATGGGCCCAGGAGATGGCTTGCTCCACCAAATCAGTAACATAGAAACCCTAGCCGAAATCAAGATTTCGCCTCCCCACTCCGGCCAATGGGGGTTCGACGATGACACAAGATCCGTGATAAACTTTCATGACTGGTGATGGCTGATGAAATCAGGATTGTGCCGGGTGATATATGCGATGGTCTCATCCACGATGTAGTCCTTCCCCTGTGTGTGCAAGGCGGGGTAGCTGGGATAAAGAAACGACTTTATCCCATCAGTTCGCTTAAGTTCCAGGAACACCTGCGCCCCCGAGATGTTCAGCCTGGCTGCGGTGTTCTCGATACAGAAAACCACGAATTCGGTGGCTCGTTTCGATGCATTCATCTCTTTATAAACTATTGAGAATGCAAAGTTAATAGTTTTTTCCGAATTATTCTATTTGAGCTCCTAAATTCAAATAATCACCATGTTTAATCATCTCATTAAAGTCATAGGGCATCCGTCACGATGTCAGGCAGCCGGGCCGGGTTGCGGCAGGCGGGGGCTTCCATGACGTGGTGCTGCCGGACGGCGGGGGCGGATTCGAGGGCGGCGATGGTGCGGGCCGGCTTGTGGATGCGGTGGTGGGCGCACGCTCGTGTAAATTGACCATGAGGGCGCCGACGGAGGCGCAGACTGGGGCATCGCAGCATTCCCAACTCGGCCTCCTGACTGGGCCTGTCACGACGTCCAGGCGGGTCTTCGCGGCCTCCTGGCGGGCCTCCTGGGGCCGTTGTGGTGAAATTAATTCGACTTTGCGCTCGCTTTTTCGTGGTTTTGACGTAACTTTGCAGATTCAATCACCCGAAACTCCTATCGACTATGAACAAAGTCATCATCATCGGCTGCGGTGGCGTGGGCACCGTGTGTGCGCACAAGTGCGCTCAAAACCCCGACGTGTTCAACCAGATTGTGATTGCTTCGCGCAACAAGAGCAAGTGCGACGCGGTGGCGCGGGCCATCGGCGCGCCCAACATCACCACCGACCAGGTGGACGCCGACGACGTCGACCAGCTGGTGGCCCTGCTCAACCGCCACAAGCCACAGCTGGTCATCAACCTGGCCCTGCCCTATCAGGACCTCACCATCATGGAGGCTTGCCTGAGGTGCGGCGTGAACTACCTCGACACGGCCAACTACGAGCCGCGCGACGAGGCGCACTTCGAGTACAGCTGGCAGTGGGCCTACCGCGAGCGCTTCGAGCAGGCGGGGCTGACGGCCATTCTGGGCTGCGGCTTCGACCCGGGTGTGAGCGGCATCTACACCGCCCGGGCCGCCAAGCACCACTTCGGCGAGATGCACTATCTCGACATTGTGGACTGCAACGCCGGCAACCACGGCAAGGCTTTCGCCACCAACTTCAACCCCGAAATCAACATCCGCGAAATCACGCAGAAAGGGCGTTACTGGCAAGACGGGCAGTGGGTGCAGACCGGCGCCCTCGAAATCCACCAGCCGCTCACCTACCCCGAAATCGGGCCGCGTGAGAGCTACCTGATGTATCACGAGGAGCTGGAGTCGCTGGTGCTCAACTTCCCCACCATCAAGCGCGCGCGCTTCTGGATGACCTTCGGGCAGGAATACCTCACCCACCTGCGCGTGATTCAGGACATCGGCATGGCCAGCATCGAGCCCATCAACTACCAGGGCATGGAAATCGTGCCGCTGCAGTTCCTCAAGGCCGTGCTGCCCAACCCGCAGGACCTGGGCGAGAACTACACGGGCCAGACCAGCATCGGCTGCCGCATCAGCGGCGTGGACAAGCAGGGCAAGCCCCTCACCTATTACATCTACAACAACTGCGACCACCACAAGGCCTTCGAGGAGACCGGCATGCAGGCCGTGAGCTACACCACCGGCGTGCCCGCCATGACGGGCGCGATGATGTTCCTCAAGGGCCTCTGGGTGAAGCCCGGCGTGCACAACGTCGAGGAGTTCGACCCCGACCCGTTCCTCGACGAGGTGGCACGGCAGGGACTGCCCTGGCACGAGCAGTTCAACATCGACCTCGAACTGTAGGCCCGCCCACGCTATGGAAGAGAACTTCGACATCCGCCAGGAGCGGCTGAAGACCGACCAGGACTTCGAGCGCGCACTGCGCCCCATGCGGTTCGACGACTTTGCCGGCCAGGACAAAATCATCGACAACCTGCGCGTGTTTGTGGCGGCGGCCCGCCAGCGCGGCGAGGCGCTGGACCACATCCTGTTCCACGGCCCGCCGGGACTGGGCAAGACCACCCTGAGCAACATCATCGCCAACGAGCTGGGCGTGGGCTTCAAGGTGACCAGCGGCCCCGTGCTCGACAAGCCCGGCGACCTGGCGGGGCTGCTCACCTCGCTCGAAGAGAACGACGTGCTGTTCATCGACGAGATCCACCGCCTGAGTCCCATCGTGGAGGAGTATCTCTACTCGGCGATGGAGGACTACCGCATCGACATCATGATCGACAAGGGTCCCGGCGCGCGGTCGGTGCAGCTCACGCTGTCGCCCTTCACGCTCATCGGCGCCACCACGCGCAGCGGCCTGCTCACCTCGCCGCTGCGGGCGCGCTTCGGCATCAACTGCCACCTGGAGTATTACGGCCACGAGGTGCTCGAGGGCATCGTCAAGCGGTCGGCCCACCTGCTGCGCGTGCCCATCACCGACGACGCCGCACGCGAAATTGCCCTGCGCAGCCGCGGCACGCCGCGCATCGCCAACAGCCTGCTGCGCCGCGTGCGCGACTTCGCGCAGGTGAAGGGCAACGGCAGCATCGACACCGCCATCGCGCGCTTCGCCCTCGAGGCGCTCAACATCGACAAATACGGCCTCGACGAAATCGACAACAAAATCCTCACCACCATCATCGACAAGTTCGGCGGCGGGCCGGTGGGCATCAGCACCATCGCCACCGCCATGAGCGAAGACCCCGGCACGGTGGAGGAGGTCTACGAGCCCTACCTTATTAAAGAAGGCTTCCTACAGCGCACCCCGCGCGGCCGCGAAGCCACACAGCTGGCCTACAATCACTTAAAACGCGAGCGTCCCTCGCAGCAAGGCTCGCTGTTCTGAGCAACCACTCATCATCATGGCAAACCTGAAATCGCTGGCCAAGGACACGGCCATCTACGGATTGAGCAGCATCGTGGGGCGGTTCCTCAACTACCTGCTCGTGCCGCTCTACACGGCCAAGATGTCGGCCGCCTCGGGCGACTACGGCATCGTGACCAACGTGTATGCCTACACGGCGCTGCTGCTGGCCATCCTTACCTACGGCATGGAGACCACCTTCTTCCGCTATGCCAACAAGACGGAGGAAGACCCTCGCCGCGTCTACTCCACCACGCTCATCACCGTGGGCATGACCTCGCTGCTGTTTGTGGCGCTGGTGTGGCTGAACATCGGGTGGATTGCGCCGGCCATGGGCATGACCTACACGGCCCACCCCGACTACATCATCGTCATGGCCGCCGTGGTGGCACTCGACGCCTTCCAGGCCATCATCTTCGCCTACCTGCGCTACAAGAAGCGCCCGGTGAAATTCGCCGCGCTCAAGCTGCTGTTCATCTTTGCCAACATCGGGCTGAACCTGCTCTACTTTGTGGCCCTGCCCGCCCTCTACGACAAGCACCCGGATGCCGTGGGCGCCATCTACAGCCCCACGGTGGGCGTGGGCTACGTGTTCTATCTCAACCTGGCTTGCACGCTGCTGGTGATGATGTGCATGACGGTGGAGCTGCGCGAGGCCTCGTGGTGCTGGGACCGCCGGCTGCTGCGGCGCATGCTGGGCTACAGCTGGCCCATCCTCATCTTGAGCGTGGCCGGGGTGATCAACCAGTCGGCCTCGCAAATCATCTTCCCGATGGTCTACCCCGGCTCGCCGGTCGAGACAGCCTCGCAGCTGGGCATCTACGGTGCCGCCATCAAGATTGCCATGATCATGGCCCTGATCACGCAGGCCTTCCGCTATGCCTACGAGCCCTTCGTGTTCGGCGGCAACAAGGACGACGAGCAGGAAAACAAGCGCATGCAGGCCGAGGCCATGAAATATTTCATCGTCTTCACGCTCATCGCCTATCTGGCCGTGCTCGCCGGCATCGACGTGCTCAAGCACATCATCGCCCCCGACTATTGGGAGGGCCTGCGCGTGGTGCCCATCGTGATGGCGGCCGAGATTATGATGGGCGTCTACTTCAACCTCTCGTTCTGGTACAAGCTCACCGACCGCACGCTCTGGGGGGCCGTGTTCTCGGGCATCGGCTGCCTGGTGCTGGTGCTGGTGAACGTGATTTTCGTGCCGCAGTTCGGCTACATGGCCTGCGCCTGGGCCGGCGTGGCGGCCTATGGCACATGCATGCTGCTGAGCTACTTCACCGGCCAGCGCTACTATCCCATGGCCTACCCGCTGCGCGACATCGCCCTCTATGTGGTGGCGACCGCCGCACTCAGCGCCGTGGCCCTGTGGGTGGACACCGGCAACGCATGGCTCAACCTGGCCTTGCGCACGGCCTTGCTCCTGCTGCTGGTGGCGCTGGTGATGCGCCGCGAGAACCTCGCTCCCATGCTGGCGCGCATTCCCGTGGTGGGGCGGCTGTTCCGCTCCGCAGCACGTGAGTTGCGTTAAAAAATCGGTAATTAGCCCGGCGAACAGAATATTATTCGTAACTTTGCCCCACCTAACTACGAGCGACAATGAGGAAAATCCTGCTATACATCACCGCCATGCTTGCCGGCGTGGCGCTCAACGCCTGCCTCGGCAACAGCGTCGAGGACAAATACAAGACCTGGCGCGAGGCCAACGACGAGTGGTTTGAGCTCCAACGCTCCAACACCAAATTCTACACCACCGTCACCGCCCCGTGGGACGCCAATGCACACATACTCATGCACTGGTACAACGACACCATGCTCACGCGCCACAACAAGCGCCCGCTGTTCACCTCGACGGTCGACGTCAAGTACCGCGGCATGACCAAGGACGCCACCCCCTTCGACTCGAGCTACCTGAACACCAGTCCGGGCGACAGCCTGATGCGCACGCAAATCAGCGCGCCCAACCTGATTGAGGGCTGGCAGGTGGCCCTGCCGCGCATGCACGTGGGCGACAGCTGCCGCATCGTGATTCCCTACCGCCTCGCCTACGGCTCCTACGAAATCAGCGACATCATCAAGCCGTACACCAACCTCGTGTTCGACGTCAAGCTCGTGAGCATCTACGCCTACGAGGTCAGGGAATAGGGCAGCGCCCATTTTGGCTTACGTTTGATTGATTATCAAGCGTTTTTCTGCGAGATTTGGCGTTGATGCCAAATCTCGTAGCTGTTGATGGCGTTCTGCCACAGGATGTAGCACCCGGGGCCTACCGAGCAGAGCGGGTTGAGGTAGGTGTAGGCAATCCACACGGCGAAGGCGGTGTTCTTCTGCCCGAGTCCCTGCCCGCTCTCCACCACGGCGCCGAAGCGGCTCCCCACCCAGCGCCCGAGGGCGAACTGCACCAGGCAGAGCACGAGCGATATGGCCGCGATGGTGAGCACGAAGCCCGTGGTGGTGTCGGCCTGCACGATATACTTGACCGTGCTCCCGCTGACGATGGTGAGCGAGATGCCCCACATGTAGAACGAGAGGTCGTCGATGCTCACAAGCCAGGCGTGCAGGCGGTGCATGAAGTGCTTCACCACATAGGCCGCCAGCATGGGCACGAGCAGCACCATGCACACCTTCCACAAAATGGCGAGGAAGGCCGCCAGGAAGGGGATGTCGACGCTGCGGTCGATGAGCGGGAACACCGTGGGCACCAGCAGCGCGGTCACGAAATTCGACAGGAAGGTGTAGCTCGTCATCGAGGCCAGGTTGCCGCCCAGCTTGGCGGTGACCACCGCGGCGGCGGCGGCTCCCGGCGCGATGATGCACGTCAGGATGCCCTCCATGAGCACCAGGTCGCGACCCTGCATGTCAAGGGTGATGATGAGGGCGGCCACGCCGGCCACCAGCAGCACCTGCAGCAGCGTGATCCACCAGTGCCACGCCGTGGCACGCATCTGGTGGAAGTCGATCTTGCAGAACGTGGTGAACAGGATCATGCCCATGAAGAAGGGGAAGATGGCATCGAAAATCGGGTCGAAGAACCGCGCCGCACCGTCGAGCGCCGGCACGTTGGCAAACACCAGATACAGCACCGTGCCACTCACTATCGCGCTCGGCAGCGTCCAGTTCTTCAAGAAGGTCAATATGGCTTTCAGCATAATGGTTTTGTTTCGGAAAAAAAGCCAGCGGGCGGGTGCGCCCGGCTGGCTTTCATGATGGCGTCACAAGGCGCGTGAAGCCACGCTCACTTCTTCTCCTTGAGCAGGTCGCGGATTTCGCCCAGCAGCTTCTCCTCGGCACTGGGTTCGGGGTCGGGAGCGGGCTCCTCGGCTTTCTTCTTGGTGAGCTTGTTCATACCCTTGATCATCAGGAAGATGCAGAAGGCGATGATGAGGAAGTCGATGATGTTCTGAATGAAAGCGCCATAGGCGAACATCGACACGCCGGCCTCCTTGAGGGCGGCATAGTTCTGGGCCACGCCTTCGGGAACCTTGCCGAAGGTGACGTAGAGATTGGTGAAGTCCACACCGCCAGTGGCAAGGCTGATGACCGGCATGAGCACATCCTCGACCAGCGAGGTGACAATCTTGCCAAAGGCACCGCCGATGATCACACCAACGGCCATGTCCATCACGTTGCCCTTCATGGCAAACTCCTTAAATTCTTTCACAAAACCCATAGTTGTAAGTTTTTTGGTTAATATTTCACGTTATCACACTTTCACGTCGTCGTCCCCCTGCCCGGCGGTGGCGGGCGAGGGCCTTTGCAAAGGATTGCGCAGTATTAAACAATCTTAATTGCACCATTTTTGCGGCTCGCGGCAGGCATATCCCAAAAAAAATCATTACTTTTGCAGTCGGGAAACGACTGAATGCAACGTGCCGTGCGCACCGCTTGTGGCGAGGCTGCAAATCTGCGAGTGTGCAAAGGTACAAAGAATTTCTTAAGACAAAGACATATTCACCAACAAATTTTAATTAAATTATCTCATGGCAAAAATTAAAATCGGTATCAATGGTTTTGGCCGCATTGGCCGCTTTGTGTTCCGCTCGACCTTTGAGGAGAACAACGTGAACGATGTTGTGGTGGTTGGCATCAACGACCTGCTGCCCGTCGACTACATGGCCTACATGCTCAAGTACGACACGATGCACGGCCAGTTCAACGGCACCATCGAGGTCGATGCCGAGCGCAACGAGCTCATCGTGAACGGCAACCACATCCGCGTCACCGCCGAGAAGGACCCCGCCAACCTGAAGTGGGACGAGGTGGGCGCTGAGTACGTCGTCGAGTCCACCGGCCTGTTCCTGGCCATGGACAAGGCCGAGAAGCACCTCGAGGCTGGCGCCAAGTATGTGGTGCTCTCCGCTCCCAGCAAGGCTGGTGAGGATGGCCGCCAGGCCCCGATGTTTGTGTGCGGCGTGAACACCGACAAGTATGCCGGCGAGACCATCGTGTCGAACGCTTCGTGCACCACCAACTGCCTGGCCCCCGTGGCCAAGGTGCTCAACGACGCCTTCGGCATCGAGAACGGCCTGATGACCACCGTGCACTCCACCACCGCCACCCAGAAGACCGTCGACGGCCCGTCGATGAAGGACTGGCGCGGAGGCCGTGCCGCTTCGGGCAACATCATCCCCTCGAGCACCGGCGCCGCCAAGGCTGTGGGCAAGGTGATTCCTGAGCTCAACGGCAAGCTGACCGGCATCTCGATGCGCGTGCCTACGCTCGACGTGTCGGTGGTCGACCTGACCGTCAACCTGAAGAACCCCGCCACCAAGGAGGACATCTGCGCCGCCATGAAGAAGGCCGCCGAGGGCGAGCTCAAGGGCATCCTGGGCTACACCGAGGACGCCGTCGTGTCGAGCGACTTCATGGGCGACCCCCGCACGAGCATCTTCGACGCCAACGCCGGTGTCTACCTGACCGACAAGTTTGTCAAGGTCGTCAGCTGGTATGACAACGAGATTGGCTACAGCCACAAGGTGGTTGACCTGATCAAGATTATGAAGAAGCACAACGGCTGAAAACCCATTTGACCACGATTTCCATACCGCCCTGCAAGCATGACGCCTTGCGGGACGGTATTTTTTTCGGGGCAAATCATACGAAAGTTTGCATAAGTCAAAAGATTACATTATATTTGCACCCAATTTCTAGAGTATGATATAACTTTCAATTATTCTATTAACATAAACTTTACAAGCGTATGAGACAAAAACTATTTCAACGGCTATGTCTGTTGACGTGCTTGTTGTGCGCATCGCTATGGGCGAGGGGCGAGACCCTCACCGTGTGCGAAGGCACAGGATCGACCAACCAGTATGTGCCTATTTACGGTTATTACTGGGACACTCAGAACAACACCTCAACGATGGTTTATCCGGCCTCGATGCTGGAGTCAATGGCCGACGGCACCATCAATTCGCTCACGTTCTATGCCAATGCAAACGTGACGTTCCAGGGTGGCGCCATCACCGTGCAAATGGGCGAAGTGGATCAGACCACCGTGAGCGGCAAGCTCACCGGGCTCACCGACTGCTACACCGGCACGCCGGCCACCGGGGCGCAGGAGTACGTCATCACTCTCGACGAACCCTATGAGTACAGTGGCGGTAACCTCGCCATTCAGATTGTGATTGCATCGGGAGGTAGCAATTACCCCCGCACCTATTGGTATGGCGAGAGCCAAGGCGTGAACTGCAGCGTCAACAGCGCCGGCAGCGCACAGACGTTCCTGCCCAAGACCACGTTCGACTACTCGCTGGGCGAGAAGCCCGACTACCTCGTGCAGGTGTCGGCCGAAAGCCTGGCATTTGGCGAGCTGGGGGTGAACTCCACCGGCACACTCAACGTGACGCTGAAAAACAAGGGCACCAACGCCGTCACCCCCACGGTGAGCGGCCTGTCGGCCCCGTTCAGCACCACCTACACCCCTGCTGAGCTGGCAAGCGGCGCAACGGCCACCATTCCCGTGACCTTCAGCCCCACCGAAGTAGGCGACCACACCGGCACGATGACCATCGACTGCGGTGCGGCAGGCTCCTTCACGGTGACGCTCAGCGGCAGCGCAGTGATGGCCGTCATTCTGTGCGACGGCTCCACGGGCACCCTCGCAACCAACGAGGGTATCCCCATCTACGGCTACTATTACGACACGGCGAACAGCAAGACACGCTTCATCTACCCGTCGAGCAAGCTCACGTCGCTGGTGGGCAAGCAAATCACCAGCGTGACCTTCTACTCGACCAACAACCGCGCATCGCTCAACGGCGGCGAACTGTCGTTCTACGCCGGCGAGACTGAAGCTGTAGCAGCACTGTCGGCCACGGTCGACGACCTCACCGAGGTGTGGAAGGGCGCTATGTCGCCGGGCGGAAACGAGTTGACCTTTGTGTTCAACACCCCGATGACCTACTCTGGCGGCAACCTGGCCTTTGGCTCGAATGTCAACACCAAGGGCACTTACGAGCGCCTGTACTGGTACGGCGAGGCGACGGACTACGCTTCGGCATGCTACCGCACCACCAACGCGCAGTTCCTGCCCAAGGTGAGAATCAACTACGCCGAGCCGTCGGACTATGCCGTGGCTGTGGCTCCCGAGGCGCTTGACTTCGGCACCGTGTTGGTGGGCAACAGCAAGGCTCTGGAGGTGAAGGTGACCAACATTGGCGCACAGGCCATCACGCCTGCCGTGTCGGGCCTCGAGGCTCCGTTCTCGACGACCTACACCGCTGCCGAACTGGCGGCTGCCGCCAATGTCACCATCCCCGTGACGTTTGCCCCCACGGCTGGCGGCGAGTTCTCAGCCACGCTCACCATCGACTGTGGCGAGGCCGGCACTCAGACCGTGACCATCACCGGCAACGGCCTGGCCGTGCCCACCGGCTACCAGGAGACCTTCGACGGTTGCACCGCCGAGGCCAAAATCCCCAGCGGCTGGAAGAGCGTGCGCACCAGCTCCATCAACCCGAGCATCGCACCCAACTACCAGTATGCCTACGACGACGGCTTCACCGTGGTTGACGTCGACGGCACCAGCAAAGCCATCGCCTTCGACCGCGCTCAGTACAGCAACTACTATTACTGGCTCATCACGCCGGCCTTGAAGGGCAACGTGTTCATCACCGGTCGCTACACCAGCACGAGCACCAACAGCACCTTTAAGGTGTATCCCGTGGCTGACGACGGCACCATCCAGAGCGGCGAAATCGCTGTGGAGTGGATTCCTGCACTGGCTGCCGACGGCACTTGGAGCTACGGCTCGTTCAACTTGGCCGACTACTCGAAGGTGGCCATCCTGATGCGCTACGGCTCGATTGACTTCCTTGCCGCCGACGAGGTGAGCGCCGAGAAGGAAATCGCCCTGACCTCGGCCGCCAGCACCGCCGAGACGGTGGCCGCCGAGGGCAGCACCGCCCACTTCACCGTCAACGCTGTGGTCAAGAACCAGGGCCTGGCCGCTGTCGAGGCCGCCGACTATCAGCTCACCGTGGCCAACTACGACACGCCCGACGAGGTGATTGCCACCTTCAACGGCGCCGACATCGCCGTGGGAGCCTCCACGACGGTGCCCATGGAGTTCGACTACGAGATTCCCGGCATCCAGCCCTCGCAGATTGTGCGTTTCACCGTCAAAGAGACGCTCAACAGCACCACTGCCAGCACCAGCTACGTCACCGTGACCGCCGCCGTGGCCAAAGCCGCGCTCTTCCTTGAGAACGGCACCACGGCCTACACGAAGCAAGACCTGGGCGTGTTCCGCGGTTCACGCCAGCTCAAGTTCACCATCGGCAACAAGAACGGCACCGCTCCGCTGAGCTACACCGTGGTTCCCGTCGAGGGTGTGACTGTCGACGCCGCCGAAGGCACCGTGGCCGAGGGCGCTGTCAGCGAGGCCATCACCCTCACCGTGGCCGGTCCAGCCACCTACGACGGTGTGATTGCCAACATCACCACCAATGGCGGCGACCTGGCCGTAGAGGCCCATGCTGCCGCACTGGCCGAGACCACCTTCCTCGAGGACTTCGAGGACGACCTCGACAATGGTTGGATGGTGGGCGAAGGGTACACCTTCCCGAGCCGTCCGAGCGCCAACGACTTCAACCAGAAGGCGGCTTACTTCTACGCCACCTCTTCCTATGCCGATCCGGGCACGATGATCACGCCGGCCATCAACTTCGATGAGAACACCGGTCTTGACTTCCACTTCACCACCTATCGCCAGCTCTATGCGGGTTCGGTGCAGGCCTTCTATTCGACCGACCGCGCCACCTGGACCAGCCTGGGCAATGTGGCCACCACGTCGAGCCAGTATGTGAACCACACCTTCACGCTGCCCGAGGCCGGCACCTACTACTTCAAGTTTGTCGACCTGGGCTGCTACATCGACGACATCTATGGTGGCGAACGTGCCACTGTGGAGCACGATGCCTTCTTCGAGACGTTTGCCGGTCCTAGCGAGGGCATGGTGAACTACGAAGCCACCTTCACCGGCACCCTGCGCAACCTGGCCGAAGCCGAGGAGTTCGACATCGTGCTTGTAGTGGACGGCGAGGACGTGGCCATGGTCAGCAAGACTGTCGACGGCACGGCCGACTTCGAGCTCTCCTTCGTTCCTCACACTGCCAGCACCCTCGAAGTGAAAGCAGAGGCGCGCGTCGACGACTATGCGGTGGCCTCGCAGGTCATCAATCTGGTTTTGGCCCAGGAGAGCCTGGTCAGCGGCACCATCGTGAACCCCGGCACCAGCACCACCGTGGGCAACGATGCCGGAGCTGTGATTAACGGCTACTTCGACAATACCGCCACCCGCCTGCTCTATACCGCCGAGCAGATGACTGCCGCCGGCGTCAAGGCTGGCGACAAGATCACCAAGATTGCCCTGCTGGTGAGCAGCAGCGCCCGCACCAACCCACTCGACTTCAACGTGTGGGCTCGCAACAGCGAGAGCACTGGGCTTGCTGCCGGCCTCATCAGCGCCGACATCGACGCCGAGGGCTTCACTCAGGTGTATGCCAACGACAACATCCTGCCCCTGGTGCCCGCTGCCGGTGGCGAACTGCTGCTCAACCTCTCGGAGCCTATCGTCTACAATGGCCAGAGCCTTGAGCTGATTACGACTTCGTATGGCGCATACCAGTCGAAGTACATCTATTTCACCTACAATGAGGTGGCCAACCAAATGCTGACGCTGAGGGTTGACGGCGAGAAGACGCCGGCCGAACTCTTTGCCAGCAACGCCTCGCTGCAGACCAAGCTGCCGAGCCTGAAGCTCTATGTGGAGAACGAGCCGGTCACCGTGAGCGGCACCGTCACCGACGGCGACACCCCCATCGAGGGCGCTCAACTCAGCTTCACCCAGGATGGCAAGCTCTATGAGGCTACCACCGATGCCGAGGGCCGCTACAGCGTCGACATCTTCCAGCCTGGCGAGGACTACATCCTCACTGTGACTGCCGAGGGTTACGATGCCTACACCGAGACCCGCGACATCACCGAGTCGATGACTTGGAATGTGAACCTGGGCGGCGACGTGCCTGAGCCCATCAAGCTCGCCGGTGTGCAGTTCACCGCCGACAACAAGTACGCCACCTGGTATGGCGACCAAGACCTGGCCGCTCCCGCCGGTGTGACCGTCTATGCTGTTGCCAGCATCACCGACGATGTGGCCGTCATCGAGCCGCTGACCTACATTCCCGCCAACACGGGCGTGCTGCTCTACAGCGAGACACCCGCCGAGCAGGTGCAGGCCACTCCCTATGCCGGCGAGACGGCCTCTGCCGAGAGTCTGCTCGTTGGCAGCCTCGAGGGCATGAACATTGGCGAGGGCTATGTGCTCTACAACGACGCCTTCGTGCTCACCGACGGTGGCCAGCTGGCCGCTCACCGCTGCTATCTGCCCAAGACCGAGGTCCCGGTCGGCGCTCCCGCCCGCCTGCGCATCGCCACGGCCGACGGACAGCTGGTGACCGCCATCAGCGACATCGCCAACGGCAAGGCCATCGACAAGGTGACCTACGTCAACGCCGCCGGACAGCAGAGCGACCATCCCTACAGCGGCATCAACATCGTTGTGACCCGCTACACCGACGGCAGCGTCAGCACCAGCAAGATGGTGGTCAAGTGAGACTCCACCTCTGCCTATAACCACAATAAATGCCAGGCTTAGGCCTGGCATTTATTGTGTTGTATTCACTGTGATGATTCCGACGGAGCAGCGCGCGGGCGTTGGGCTGTCAGTTGCCGAACAAGGCGCTGTAGCAGCTGTCGAGGGCCTCGGCGGTGACCTCGGCACTGTGCCCCGCGGCACACTCGCGGCCGGCGGCTATGAGCTGGCTGCGCAGGCCCTGGTCGGTGGTGATGCGCTCGATGGCATCGGCCCACTGGCGCGGCGAGCCGCCTTCGACGGCGAGGGCCGCCGGCCCGGCCATCTCGGCCTGCGCCGTGCCGGCAGGCACCAGCACCGGCACTCCCGAACTCATGGCCTCGAGCATCGACAGGCTGTAGTACTGCTCGCGGGCCGAGCAGAGCATGGCCTCCGAGAGCTGGTAGAGGATGGGCAGGTCGGCCGAGTGGATGCTCTTGATGTGGTGCACATAGTCGCGCAGCGAGTGCGAGTCGAGATAGGGCCGCACCACATGGCGGTAATAGCTTGTGCTCCGGCCCACAAGCACGATTCCCAAGTCGCCGTTCTTGGCCAGCAGCTCGATGGCCTTGACCAGTTCGAGCAGATGCTTGTGGGCGTTGAGGGGACCCATGACGAGGACAAACTTTTCGGGAAGGCCGTGCTGCGAGGCGAGCGAGCGCTTCACCTCGTCGTGGGCCACGATGTCGAAGTTGGAGCTCATGCACGGAGGCACCACATGCACCTTGTCGGCATCGAGCTTGGGGTAGTGCGCCAGCAGGTCGCGCCGCCCCCACTCGCTGGGCACCACGATGCTGTGGGCCTTGCGCAGGCTGTGGCGCAGCGAGAGCAGCTTCTTGGCCCGCTCCCAAAGGCCGAACTCACGGGGGAAGTGCTTCACGTCGAGGTCGTTGACGCTCAGCACCCAGCGGGTGTTGTAGCCACGTGTGAAGTAAGGCAGCAACTCGCACATGCCATGATACAGACGCACATGGTGGCGGCGCAAGTCCTTTCCCATTCCATCGCCCCAGCGCCACAGGCGGCTGAACATGCCGTGGCGAGGCTCTTTGAGGTTGACGTTGGCACTGGCCAGCAGCGGCGTCAGATGGCGGTTCTCGGTGCTGTAGTCGCTATAGATGAAGTATTTGTTCTTGGGCGAGTGGTGGGTGATGGCCATAATGGTGTTCCGGCTCAGGTTGCCACGGTTCGTGTCGTTGTACACCGCCCAGTATCCATCAAATCCTATCGTCATTTTGTTGAGCTATATATAGTCAAGATTCAAGTCCTTCCGTTTGCTTCGGCTTTCAAATAAAATGCAAAATTACAAAGAAATGTCATAAAGTCCAAACACTTTATTCATCTTTAACAAAAACAGTAGTCCTTGCCGAGCCTCGAGGGCCGGCAGCCTCAACGCAAAATGGGCCAGGCAAACTGCTTGACTTCCCGCTCGAGCTGCGCCTCCTGCCCGCCGGTGTAGACGTTCACCAGGGCGTGAAACGCCGGTGAGTGGTCGTGATGCTGCAGGTGGGCCAACTCGTGGCAAATCACGAACCGGATCAGGCGCTCGGGCATGAACATCAAGTTGCGCGACAGCTGGATGTGTCCGTCGCGGGTGCAATGGCCCAGTTTTCGCATTCCGCGGCCCACGCTGAGCCGCTCGGCAGACAAGTCAACGCCCAGCTCCCGTGCCACTTCGCGGGCGAAGGGGAGCAAGTGCTTTGCAGCAAAACGCTCCATGAGCCACTTCAGGCCGTCGCCCACGGTGCGCTTAGCGCTCTCCGTGCTCAAATCGGCCTGGGGCGGCACGCGCAGGTAGCCATGGCTGTCGTCGTCCAAGCCATACACAAAAAGGTTGGTGGAATCGGTGTTCTCGACGATGGTCACCTGGCAGTGGAACCCCGTCACCACCTGCCCGATGGCGAAACTGACAACCGGATGCTTGAGCGCGCGTATGCCCTCGCGCAATCGGTTGAGCGCATTCCTCACTTCCTGCCCGTTGATGCCGGCCGGCACCACCATCTTCAGGTGGTCGCCGTCCCAGCGCACACTCGCGTTGCGGATGCCGCGGCGCGTGTACACCAGCACACGCCCAAACTCCTCATCGATGAAGTAACAAACCATCGTCAGAATTCAACGCCGGCTTTGATGAACACGTTGTGGAACGCGGCGCCCTTGTTGATGTAGGCCCCGCCCACGCCGTCGCTCACGGCGCCCGGCGAGTCGCCCAGGCAGTGCAGGCGGTAGTGGGCGGTGTGCAGGGCATAACCCACGCCGATGTTGAACGAGAAGAACTCGCTCGTGGCCAAGTGGATGCCCACGCTGGGCGAGGCAAAGAAGCCCGTGTGGTTGATCACGTTGGCGCCGAGCTTGATGCTGACCCAGGGCGTGTGGCCGTTCTCGCTGCGCAGGCTGTAGCGCGCCTCGGCATAGAGGGGAACAAAGGGGCTCTGCCAGTTGGGGTCGTTGTGCTCGGCGGTCGACTTGTCGAGCCGCAGGGGATAGCTGTCCACCTTGGCGTGGAAGTTGTGCAGACCCACTCCGGCCCCGATGTAGAACTTGGGCGTGAGCTGATAGCCGAACGACGTCTCCACGAGCCAATAGTCGTTGCGGGGCTCGCCGAAGCCCAGTGAGTAGCCCAGGTCGATGAAGCCGCGGAACTTGGCCGTGTCGTAGTTCTTCTTTTTCGTCTCGTGTGAGATGTAGGCGATTTCGTCGTCGGTATAGACGTATTTCATGCCATCGACTGTGATGTCGACGGTGCGCTCGTCGCGCGCGGTGATGACTCCGGTCACCACCTCGCCACTCTTGAGGTGGATGGTCGAGAGGCGCTGGCCATCGTCGGCAGCGGCCAGGGTGAAAGCCAGCACAGCGGCCAGCAGCAGGGAAAGTGGTCTCATGTTGGTTATGAATTTTAGAATCAAATTAGAAGACTTGCGCCGCCCGGCGTCACTTTTTCAGTATTCGCTTGAGTTCGGCGGGGTTGCCCAGCACCTCGGCAGCGCGGTCGAGGGTCTCGTCGTGGCGGGCGTCATACTCCACATCGCCGGCCTGGTAGTAGTAGCGCGTCATGAGTTCCTGCGCGAGCAGCTTGGCAATCTCGTCGCGGTGCTGGTCCAGGTCGTGGTCCAGGTCGTGCCGCAGCAGGGTGGCCAGCTGGTCGAAGGCGGCCTGCGTCTCGGGGGTGATGTAGCCCTCGGCCTTGGCGGCCTTGCGCAGGTTCTCGAGGCCGGTCTCGCACACCTTGTCGTACTGGAACTGCTCGGGGTCGATGAAACGCTTGAACTCGTTGAAGATGGTGTCGGTGACCTCGAAGGTGGCCGGCGGGGCGATGGTGGGATGCTCGGCGGCATACTTGGTGGCGAAGTCGAAGGCCCAGTTGTCGCGCACAATGTTGTAGGTGAGCCGCGTGAGCTCGGGATAGTCGACCTTGATGTCGGGCGTGATTCCCCCGCCCTCGCGCACCTCACGTCCGTTGGCGGTGTGGAACACGCGCGCCAGGCTGTCGGGCAGGCGCTGGTACGAGCCGTCGGCGCCGCGCTTCGAGTAGTCGATTTCCTGGATGAGCCGTCCGCTGGGGATGTAGTACTTGGCAATGGTCACCTTCAGCGCGCCGTCGAAAGGCAACGGCCTGACGCTCTGAACCAAGCCCTTGCCGAAGGAGCGGCTGCCGAGCACCACGGCCCGGTCGAGGTCCTGCAGCGCCCCGGCGGTGATCTCGGCCGACGACGCCGAGCCGCCGTCGATGAGCACGGCGAGCGGAATCTTGGTGTCGAGCGGCTCCTGCGTGGTCTTGTAGGCCTTCTCGCTCTGCTTGTCGCGGCCGCGGGTGGTGAGCACCAGCGTGCCCTTGGGCACAAACAGCCCCACTATCTGCACGGCGCTCTCCATCAGTCCGCCGCCATTGCCACGCAGGTCGAGCACGAGGCTCTTCACGGCGGGGTTCTTCTTGAGCTCCACCACGGCGTCGCGCACCTGCTGGAACGAGTGCTCGTTGAAGGTGGTCAGGTTGATGTAGCCCACACTGCCGCGCGTCACGCCATAGTAGGGCACGGGCGGAATCTTGATGGTCTCGCGGGTGATGGTGAAGGTCTTCATGCTGTCGTCGCCGCAGTAAGGCCTCGCCACGGTGAGCCGCAGCTGTGTGCCCATGAGGCCCTTGAGCTTGGCGCTCACCTTGTCGCTCGACCAGTCGACAACGGTGTCGCCGTCGATGGCCACGATGCGGTCGCCGCTACGCACGCCGGCCTTCGCCGCAGGACTGTCCTTATAGGGACCGGTGATGTAGACTCCCTTCACGGGCTTGGTGCGCTGCTGGATGTAGCTGCCTATGCCGCCATACTCGCCCGTGCTGATCACCTGGAAGTCTTCCTGGTCCTTGGCGCGGATATATTCGGTGTAGGGGTCCACATCGTCGAGCATGGCGTCGATGGCCGTTTCCATGGCTTTCTGCGCATCGATGGTGTCGACGTAGTAGGTGTTGAGTTCCTTGTAGAGCGCGTTGAAGATGTCGAGGTTGCGCACAATGGCAGCCTCGCCACCGTCGGTCTCGTCGGCCAGCATGCAGGGCACAGCCATCGCCGTCACCACAGCAGCCGCCAGCCAAATCTTGATAGTTCGGTTGGGCATTGCTTTCAATGAATTGTTTTGAAACCGCAAAGTTACTGCAAACCGAGCGCAATGCAAAACAAAAGACGAAGTTTTTTGTTTTTGCGTTGCCGAGGTGCCGAAATCATAGCGAAGCCAATATTTCGGGAAAATGCAAAATACGCTCTGCGTTCTGTTCACCCCATCGGGAACATCCTTTCCCGGAATGACAGAAAGTCCATTTGTGCGTTTTGTTTCTAAAACTCTGCAAATATAGTGTTTTTTGGAAACAAAACCGCACCTGGTGTCACTCATCCACCCTTTATCAATTCGATTTAAGGATTTTTAACATGGGCTTCAGCCCTAAAATGCGGTCACAAAGTCCGCTGAACACCCTGATGGAGTCCTCACTCGCACGTCCAGTCGTCGACGGTGCGGGTGTCCTTGCCGATGTTGATGG
>CAMVDK010000007.1 GCA_947166165.1 uncultured Porphyromonadaceae bacterium | reverse complement strand
GAAAGATGGTCGACAGCGGAGCCGGCCAGCAGTGGAGCGACGAATACTGGGAGAGCGACTTCGAAGACGAGAACAAAGACTTCCAGGTAGTGAGCGACCCCGATGCGTGACCGCCCCCGGCCTCGGCAACTCTTTCCTCTTAATCATCAAGTTCTTCTTTTATACTGTTTTTGCCTGTCATTTCAAATCAAGACCAATGAAAAAGTTTTTAGCATTCCTGCTGCTGGCCACCGCCTTGCGGATGGCCGCACAGCCCGACAGCATCGAGTGGGCCAACGACGACACCGCCCAGCGTGCCGACACCGAGCTCAACGTCGAGGAAATGGACGGAGTGACCTCCACCGCCCCCGAACAAATCGCACCGCCGTCGCCCGGCACCACCGAACGGCCAGCCAGAGAGCTGGGATGGCTCGTGCTGGCCTGCGGACTGGCCACCCTGCTGGCTGTGGGAAGCGGAGTGATGGCCTATATGGCGCGCCGCGAGGTGGCCGACCTGCACGAGAGCTACAACAGCGCCCTCGAGCAGACCAACAACGACATGCGACGCCTGGCCGAGGAGAGTGCCCGCGAGGTGAACGCCCTGCGTGCGCAACTGGCACGCCTGACGGGCCAGCTCACCGCCGCACGAGCCACCATATCGCACAAACCGCCCGTACACCCCGACACCACCACCGGCAGCGGCACCGTCACGCCGCACGGCCCGCAGACCCTCTACCTGGCCAAGCCCGACTCGCAAGGACGCTTCACTCGCAGCAGCACCGGGTTCGAACTCGGCAACTCGCTCTTCGAGCTCACCACCACCGATGGCGTGCACGGCACGTTTATCGTAGTCGACCATGCCGACGCACACCGCTTCGCGCTCATGATGCCCACCGAGAACCTCACCAACGCCTGCTCGGGCGAAGCCATCCAACTCTCGGCCGGCAAAACGCGCATCGTGACGGACCAGCCCGGCTCGGCGCTGCTGGAAAACGGCTCCTGGCAAGTGGTGCAGAAAGCCGTCATCCACTACGAGTGAGCGACGCCATCACCGCCATGCGCCACCGTGCATGGCCCAATCATGAATTAATTGCTAAAACTTCATCAATAATGCAGTGGACATGCGATAAATGCGGCAAAACGATGCAGATTTCGTCCGATCAGCTGGCCGAGACCGAAGGCACAGTGGTGTGTCCGCAGTGCCTGGCCACCGCAGTGGTGCCAGGCTACAAACGCCGGAGCAAGCGCCAGAGTCCCGCACCGCCGCCCGACGAGCAGCCCGCGCCCCCCGCTCCGCCTCCACACCGCAACCGCACCGCCATGCAGCAGCCACCCGCCCACCGCAAGGCCATCACCTTTGTCGACCAGCCCGCGCCTCAACGCACCGGCCAGCGGTCCACCCCGTCGACCGGCAAACCGCAAAAAAAGAAGAAATCTAAAAAGAAAAGCCGCAACAAAGGCTGCCTCGCCCCCCCCAGCACCCTGGGCTGCATATGGCGCAGCGTGGTGTACACCCTGCTACTGCTGCTGCTCTACAGCGCCCTCGGCTTCCTGTTGCAATGCACCTAACGCCTCGCCCTCACCGGCTCGCTTGTGTATAGTGTAGTGTGTATGGTGTAGTGTAGTGTACTTTTCAAATTGATGTTTATGTTACTCGTTTGGGGTGTGCGAGGTGTTTTGTCTCGCACCCAAATTTTTGCCCAAAGGGAAAAAGTTATCAACAATGAGGCTCAGTGTGATGAAATTTGAGTATCTTTGCAGTTTGCAAGATGCGATTTCCCATTAATAAATTATGGAAAAACCTATTGTTATTGACTTGTTTTCCGGCTGTGGCGGGCTGTCTCTCGGTTTCGTGATGGCTGGCTTTGATGTGAAACTTGCCATTGATAATTGGGAGGATGCTCTTGTAACTTACCGCTTTAACCACAAAAATACTGATACACTAAACGCTGACTTGCTAAATTTAGACCCCGCTAAAGTTGAACAAGACTTCAATTTACATGAGGTCGATGTTATAATAGGTGGTCCACCATGTCAAGGTTTTTCAGTTGCTGGAAAACGCATCATTGACGATGACAGGAACAAACTCTATAAGTCTTTTGTTCGTTTCGTTGACCATTTTAAGCCAAAAGCTTTTGTTATGGAGAATGTTCCTAATATCCTATCAATTGGCAATGGCGCAGTAAGAAATGCGATTATAAATGATTTTTCAGCATTGGGTTACAATGTCGCATATAAAGTTTTAATCGCTTCTGATTATGCTGTGCCACAAAATCGCCGCAGGGCAATTTTTGTGGGCTTATTAAAGAGTGAATTTATATTTCCACAACCTACCGCTGCAATTAGAGTTACTACAAAAGAAGCGATTTCAGATTTGCCTGAGGAAACTATAAACGATGGAGAAGGCTACCCAATTGCACCTCAAAGTGAATATCAGCGTTTAATGCGTGGTAACAGTTCTACGTTGAACAATCATCAAGCTACAGTTCATACAGCAGAAACAAAGCGCATAATAGCAATGGTCCCTGATGGTTGCAACTACAAGTGTTTACCAAAAGAAATGTGGTCTTTACGAAAAGTTCACATAGCATGGACGAGAATGGATAGTAAAAAGCCTTGTTTTACTATTGATACAGGGCATAACCATCATTTTCATTATTCGTTTAACCGTGTGCCTACCGTTCGAGAGAGCGCACGAATCCAATCATTTCCCGATGATTTTTTGTTTATTGGTGGCAAGAGCAGCCAACTAAAACAAGTCGGAAATGCTGTGCCCCCATTAATGGCAAAAGAAATAGCAAAGCAATTACTCAAGCAATTATGACTTATATACCAGAGCATCAGTATCGTTGTACCATAATAAGAGGTAAGAGTCAAAGCGACATGGAGGACTTATTACCTTTGTATGCTAATATGGTTCACAAGTTTTGCCCATGCACCGAGACTGAATTTAAGACACGGTGTTGTGCAGTTTTGTCAAATGCTTTATTTAGCACAACTGCTTTTAATACTCTTTCGGAAAGTAATCAAAAAACTGTCTTAAATCACTTAACTGAGATAGCAGGCACTTTACTTGGTTTATATTATCCTTCGAAAGATGATCAAACTAATATTGTTTACATGTATGAGTCAGAACCATGCAAATATTTAGTTAAGGAGAATGATTTCCCTACATTTTTCAAAAATCTTTGCTTGAATTTCCAATTTCCCAATGGGGCAAAATGGATTCAATTTGTTAAAGATGACATAAATAACAAAATTCACATCAAACCATTTTGCTATGTTGTAGCTTTACTTTATTATGCTCAGTCTCAAAAAGATAAGGTCCTATTAACAAAACAGGAGATTGGATATTATGTTTTGAATAATCTTGATGTGCTACAGGGTAAAGTGCATTACAAAGAGGTGTATGAACGGATAATTGAGGACAGAAAGAATAAAGTTAAAAGGGAACGATTGTCGGGTTCCCATGCATGGCAGCATATAAAAGAGCAATTTAATCTACTTGAACTTGCGAATATAATAGAAACTGATGCGACTTATATTTGGCTAAATAAGGATGAATCAAATAGCATAGCCCTATTTATAAAGCATCTAAACAACTTTGTTTTTGATGCCTACTCCTATAATTTAGGCAACGCTGTTGATAATGAATTTTATATTAGAGAGTGGAAATATTTCTACAGTCGTTTCAATGAAGAACTTTTGAATGTTACCACAAAATTTGGTGGTGATATTGTTGTGGTTGGTAAAGATGAACAGAAAGCCCAGGGCGGTGCAACTAAAACAACAATTGATCTTGGAGACGAAGGCGAGGCATTGGTGTTTAGGTTAGAACAGGAGCGAGTAAGAAATTATAAAGAAAGGTTAGTGAATAAGGTTCTTCTTTTGGGCAAAACCAAAGGATTGGGATATGATATTGCATCAATTGAAGCAGATGAAAACCCCACAAAACCAGAATTTGCTCGCTATATTGAGGTAAAATCAACCAAGCGAGTTACCGAACCATCATTTGATAAAAAATGGCTTGATTCATTGAACATCACATCAAAAGAATGGGTTGCAGCAGAACAATATGGCGATTTTTATAATATTTATCGCGTGTACTTTACAAAATCAAAAACTATCGTTGTAAGAATACAAAACCCTTTCAAAAAGTCAGATGAAGGCCTTATTGAAGTCTATCCGACTACTTATCAAATGAATTTTGGTTCAGATGTAATTGAGCATCGTTATTGCGGAGAATGAAGATGGAAACTTTAAAAGTGGCATCATTATTTTGTGGCTGCGGCGGGTCTGATTTAGGGCTTATCGGTGGTTTCTCCTTTCTTGGAAAGTATTACGATAAACTACCCTTTGAGATCGTTTTTGCAGTTGATTTTGATAAATATGCTGTTGAGACTTACAATTATAACTTCAAGCACAAAGCCGTCTGCGCTGATGTGACAACCATAGATTTTAATAACACACCGGATGTGGATATGGTGATTGGTGGATTTCCTTGCCAGTCCTTTAGTACTGTGAACCCCACCAAAGATACAAATGATGACCGAGCCAATCTCTACAAGCAAATAGTAAGGTATCTTGAAACAAAGCGACCAAAATATTTTATTTGCGAGAATGTAAAAGGGTTGTTAACTTTACAAAAAGGTGCAATCATTAAAAAAATAGTCACTGACTTTCAGAGAGTTGGCTATAATGTTGATTTTAAATTACTTAAAGCTATAGAGTTTGGCATTCCACAACGCAGAGAAAGGGTGTTCATAATAGGCATAAGAAAAGATTGCGTTTTTAATTATAGATTCCCATCAGCAATTTACTCAGAAGATAATGCTGTACCTCTCAGAGCCGTTATTGATGTTCTTGAAATACCAGAACAAAAGTACTATTTTTCAGAGAGAGCCGTACAGGGAGTTAAGAATGCTAAAAACAACATGAAGCGTGGGTTGTGGCAAGATTTGGATGCTCCATGTTTAACAATTACATCTCATTTGGCTAAAACCAGCATGAACTCTCGCGACCCAATATTATTAGTTAAACCCGAACAAGAATTGTATCGTCGTTTTACACCGAGAGAGGCCGCTCGTATTCAGTCATTCCCCGATGATTTTATACTTAACAAGTCTGAGCCTAAATCTTATAAACAAATAGGCAATGCAATCCCACCTGTTTTGATGTGGTACGTTACTAACGAGTTGAGTAAAATTATTGGTGAAAGTGAGGTGGAGAGAGTAATGTATTACTCACCTATAGAATTGGAGATACCATTTGTATGTGAGGGTGGCGTGACCTATAAAAAGATAAAAAGCAACAAGGAGAAAAAATAAATATAAAAACCATCTCAGAAATGAGGCGGTTTTTCTTGTCTTTTGGTGGGTGCGAGGTGTTTTGTCTCGCACCCAAATTTTTCAGATTTAGGCAAAAAGTTATCCACAACGAGCAAAATATGAGGAAAAAACAGTACCTTTGCAGTTTGTAAGAACTTAAAAATCCTTTGGTTTTATAGATAAAATGGCTGGACAAAGGTTTCAATTCATAGATTTGTTCGCCGGCTGTGGTGGCTTATCTCTTGGCTTTGAGCAAGCAGGGTTCACTCCTGTCTTGGTCAATGAGATTGTGCCACAATTTTGTGAAACATATAGAAAGAATCGGAATTTGCCCAATGAGGCATATTTCGTTGGCGATATTTGCGAACTTAACTCTCAGTCCTCTCTAACTTCTTTTGAAGGCATTGATTTAGTTTGCGGTGGGCCACCATGTCAGAGTTTTTCTATGGCAAATCGCCAAAGAATAATCGATGACCCGCGAAATCAACTTTATAAAGAATTTCTGAAATTTCTTTGTAGAGTACGACCCAAATTTTTCGTGATGGAAAACGTAAGGGGAATGAAATCGTACTGGGAAGAAATAAAGTCTAATTTCAATGAGTATCTCAATGCCAACAATAGCGATTATCAATTCTCATGTGATATTGTCTTGGCAGAAGATTTTGGAGTGCCACAACATAGAGAAAGATTTATTGTAATAGGCAATAGAATAGGAATTGACCCGCAATTAGTTTTTAGAAAAATAAAGGAGTATAAGAAAACGCCTTTTGTACTTCGCGATGCTTTATTTGGTTTGCCATCATTAGGAGTGAAGAAAGAGAAAGGGCGCAACGACTTTGAAGATGATAATACGGGTTACACGTCAATTGAATTTGAATACCCGATAACTGATTTCTATAATTTTATAAATGGCGATAGACATATCAGTCATTTATACAATCATAAAAATAGATTCAATAATTCAAGGGATGTGGAAATTTACACCTTGCTGCCTCAAGGCGGAAATTCATTACACCCAAGTATTGAAGCCATTATGCCATATAAAAGGCGAAATGGAATATTCAAAGACAAGTATTTCAAACTGCAAGAAGAAAAGATTTGCCGCACGATTACATCACACATGAAATTTGATTGTAATATGTACATTCATCCCTGGTATAGTCGTGGGTTATCTCCTCGTGAGGCAGCAAGAATACAAACGTTCCCTGATGATTTTATTTTTTATGGGGCGCAAAACAGTTGGTATGCTCAAATAGGAAATGCAGTTCCGGTTAAACTTGCTCAAGCAATAGGAAATGTGGTTTATTCTTTTTTGCTATGACACACCTTGAACTATTTTCAGGCATAGGCGGCTTCCGTAGAGCGATGGATTTATTATCTCACGATGGGATAATGAATTTCACGACTATTGGTTTCTCTGAAATAGACGAAAAAGCAACACAAACGTACTGCATAAATTATAACACACGAGGAGAAATCGCTATCGGCGACATCGTAAAATTCACAGGCAATCCTAAAAATATAGACAATCTACCTCATATTGACATAATAACTGGTGGGTTTCCTTGTCAATCTTTCAGTGTGATGGGCAATCAAGATGGTTTTGCAGACCCAGAAAGGGGACAAATGTTCTTTAGGATTATTGATATTGTATGCTTGAAACGACCAAGATATTTACTCCTTGAAAATGTTAAAAATCTGCATACACACGACAAAGGTAGGACTTTTAAAAATATAAAAAGAACCCTTGAAGATTTGGGCTACAAAGTGTTTAGCAACATCTTCAACACCAAAGATTTCCATTTACCACAAAGACGGAGCAGGGTTTTGATTTTTGCAACTCTTGAAGATATAATTGAGGACTTTGATAAAGAGTTTACACCTAAAAAAATAAGTAAATTCTTTGATGGTGTTTATCAAGAAACAAGCGTTTTACACTTTGACACCACATTAGACCTTTTATCAAAATCGGTTGACGATAAATATTTTCTTAGCGAAAAGATAAAACCGACAATTCTTTCTGATGGTTCAGGAGGTTTCAAATCTCGCTCCGATATAAACCAAAAGATAGCGAGGACTCTAACTGCAAGCATGCACAAAATGCACCGTGCTTGTCAAGATAACTATTATAGTCAAAATTTCATTGATTCTCATGGTGCTGATGATCCAGTGCAATACATGACAAAAGAAGAATTGGCGCAACTGGCAATCCGTAAGTTAACACCTCAAGAGGCTTTTTTGCTTCAGGGTTTCCCATCTGAATTTGCAACAAGAGCACAGCAAAGGAAAATAGGTGATGGTGCTTTGTATAAGCAGGCTGGAAATGCAGTAAGCGTTAATACTATTTATGCGGTTTTATATTACTTGATTCAAAATAACAAAATCATAGATTATGCTGTTTGAGGTACATAAAGAGGGCAAAATCGCCTATAAAAGATTGTCAGATGCTGATTTGAAAAGGAGTGATTTTTCACACCAAACTCATATCGGCTTATCAAATACGAGCCTTTCTTTTATTCCTGACAACAAAACCGAATATTCGGCAATGCTCATATATAAAGACTATTGCGATATTCTAAGTTGTGAAATCACAAAGATACTTCGTGCAAGTGGTCGCCTTGATGCGCCGAAAATTTCAATGGGCACAGCTGTAGATAATGTTGTTTCTAAAATTCGTGGTTTCGCTCACGCTGCACCACAAAAAGATTTCTATCTTATGTGGGTTGGTTTGGATAGCGATACACCCCTTTTCTTATTGATAGAGCAAGATTCAAGAGATTTTGTTTTTTTGGATACATACTGCGATTTTAAGCACTTGAAAGACAGAAGAATAAAAATCATTGAAAAGGAACAAAATATTTTTCCAATGATTGTAAACTACATTCGCTCTAAAATTGCAGATGTTACAATCGATTTACAAAAAGACCTTGAAATTTCAGCCGAGATGGAAAGCGATAATCCAAAATTCAAAACGGCAGATATAAAGAAGGCGAAAAAGCATATTGCAGAATTAGGCCGTGAGGGCGAAGAATTGGTTAATCAGTACTTAGAGTATCAGCAACAATTAAATAAGGTTTCATCATTTGAGTGGATTAACAAAAGTGGTGAGCAGGGAAAACCATACGATTTTATTATAAAATATTCTGATGGTTTACAACAATGGATGGATGTTAAAACAACGACTTACGATTTTGCACAACCAATTATAATCAGCAACAATGAAATTCATTTTGTTGCAGATTCAGACCTTGATAAGCAATACGCTATTTTTAGAGTTTATTCTAAGGAAGAACTTCAGGCACGATTAAAAATCTGCTCACAATGTCTTGCTTACTTGAAAAAAATGGTTCGTGATGTTGATTATATTTCATTTAGTATGGCAGATTACAATGCTAAACTAATTAATTATAAGATACAATTTGACCCAACTGATTTGGCTTTCAAATTTATTTCGCCTGAAATAAGATTGCCAATCTCATCATAACTCAAAAAACGCTCTAAAAAGGGCGTTTCTTGTGTCTTTTGGTGGGTGGGCGTGTAAAGGTAACTTTGCCGTGAGTTTTCACGACAAAGTTATTTTTATGTTCACGGATAAGAAAGATTTGGTTAAGCAGGTTAATTGGGCCTTACGTGGCACGATAAAAATCGACTTGCTCACCGGCTCAGGCTGGGTCGAGAGCGGCGATGGCGCGCAGAATGTCGAGTGCCTGGCTCACGGTGGGCACTCCGCCGATGAGCAGCGAGCGCTTGCCGTTGCGCTCGCGGATTTTGCACCGCGCCGGATTGCGCTGCAAGTACTGCAAGATGCGTCCGAAGGCCGCGCTGTGGTAGTAAGCCACATTCTCCTGTCCCACAAAGTAGAGATACATGTCGTGGTCGCGCTCGCCGGGTCGGCCGTCCACTTTGTCGCCCAAGCGCAGGGCAATCTTCTCGATGCCCAGGCTTCGCGCATAGCGCCGCAGCGGCACCACGCGCATGAGTTCGCGTGCCTCGTCGGGCACGGGGCCGAAGCGGTCGAGCATTCGCGTCTCGAACTGCGCGATCTGTTCGTCGGTCTCCATGCCGTCGAGTTCGCGGTAAAGGCTGATGCGCTCGTTCTCTTGCGGCACGTAGGTGGCGGGGAAGAGCAGTTCGAGGTCGGTGTCGATGGTGCAGTCGTTGGTGAATTCCGGCTGGCCGTCGCCCGGCTGGCCATCGGCGGCATCGTCGGCGAAGGTGTCGGCAAACTCCTGTGTGCGCAGTTCGAGCACGGCCTCCTTGAGGATGCGCTGATAGGTCTCGTAGCCCAGGTCGGCGATAAACCCGCTCTGCTCGGCGCCGAGCAAGTTGCCGGCGCCACGGATGTCGAGGTCTTGCATGGCGATGTTGATGCCCGCGCCCAGGTCGCTGAAACTCTCGATGGCCTGCAAGCGGCGCCGAGCCACCGGCGAGAGCTGCGCCAGCGAGGGCACGAGCAGGTAGCAGAACGCCTTCCGGCTGCTCCGTCCCACGCGGCCGCGCAACTGGTGCAGCTCGCTCAGGCCGAAGCCGTGCGCGTTGTGGATAATGATGGTGTTCACACTCGGCATGTCGATGCCGTTCTCGATGATGGTGGTGGCCAGAAGCACGTCGTAGTCGTGGTTGGCAAAGTCGATAATCACCTGCTCGAGTTGGTCGGGAGGCATCTGGCCGTGGCCTGTCACCAGCCGCGCGTCGGGCACCAAGCGGTGCACCTTGGTCTCGAGGTAGCGCAGGTTCTCGATGCGGTTGCTCACCACAAACACCTGCCCGCCGCGCGAGAGCTCGAAGTTGATGGCCTCGCTGATCACCTCGTCGTCCATGTTGGCCAGGGTGGTGTAGATGGGATATCGGTTGGGAGGCGGGGTGTTGATGGTGCTCAGGTCGCGGGCTCCCATAATCGAGAACTGCAGCGTGCGCGGAATGGGCGTGGCGCTCATCGTGAGCGTGTCGATGCCGGCGCGCATCTGGCGCAGCTTCTCCTTGACGGCCACCCCGAACTTCTGCTCCTCGTCGATGACGAGCAGGCCCAGGTCCTTGAATTTCACCGTTTTCCCGACCAGCTTGTGCGTGCCGATGATGATGTCGATTTTACCCTCGGCCAAGTCGGCGAGCACTTGCTTGACTTCCTTGGGCTTGCGTGCGCGGCTCAGGTAGTCGACACGCACGGGGAAGTCCTTGAGGCGCTCGCTGAAGGTGGTGTAATGCTGGAAAGCGAGCACGGTGGTGGGCACGAGCACGGCGGTCTGCTTGCCGTCGACAGCGGCCTTGAAGGCGGCGCGGATGGCCACCTCGGTTTTGCCGAAGCCCACATCGCCGCACACCAGGCGGTCCATGGGGCGCGCCCGCTCCATGTCGGCCTTCACGGCCTGCGAGGCCTTGAGCTGGTCGGGGGTGTCCTCGTAGATGAACGAGGCCTCGAGTTCCTGCTGCAGGTAGCCGTCGGGCGAGAAGGCGAAGCCCTCCTGCCGCCGGCGCTCGGCATAGAGCTGAATCAGGTCGCGGGCAATGTCCTTGAGCTTGCCCTTGGCTCGCGCCTTCATCTTGTTCCACGCCCCGGAGCCGAGTTTGCTCAGCCGCGGCTGCTCGCCCTCGCGCCCGCGATACTTCGAGAGTTTGCGCAGCGCGTGTATGGGCACGAACACCTGGTCGCCGTTCAGGTAGACGAGCTTGATCATCTCCTGCATGGTGCCGTTGATGCCCGTGCGCAGCAGTCCGCCGAACTTGCCGATGCCGTGGTCCTCGTGGACGATGTAGTCGCCCACCTCAATTTGGTTGAGTTCCTTGAGCGAGAGCGCGAGTTTCCCCGAGCGGGCGCGCTCGCTGCGCAGGCTGAACTTGTGGAAGCGGTCGAAGATCTGGTGGTCGGTGAACACACACAGGTGCTGGTCGTCGTCGACGAATCCCTCGTGCAGCGTGCGCAGCACGGGTTCGAACGCGATGTCGTCGCCGCGGTCGTCGAAGATGGTGCGCAAGCGCTGTATCTGCTTCTCGCTGTCGCTGAGAATGAAGAGCTTGTAACCTTTGGCCAAGAACTGCGCGAACGACTCGCTGATGAGGTCGAAATTCTTGTGGTAGATGCCCTGCGGGCTGCAATGCAGCTCGAGGCGCACGTCCTGCTGCCCGCTGCCGGCACCGAAGTGGTAGCGCACACACCGCATGGCCTGGAGGCAGGCCTTGAGCCGGTCCGGCTCAACGAGATGGCTTCCGGCCTGGCTGTCGCCCTCGTCGGCCAGCTCGGCCAGATGGGAGCGCCCCTGCTCGGCGATGCCCGCCACGGTGGCCGCCACCAGCTCCGCGTTGCGGCACACGAGCACGGTGTCGGCACCCACATAGTCGAGCAGCGACACGCCCTCTGTTTCGGCTCCTGCCGGACCCACGATGCTCACGCTCTGCTCCTCGCGCTCGCTGAGCTGCGTCTCCACGTTGAAGGCGCGTATCGAGTCGATATCGTCGCCAAAGAAGTCGATGCGCAGCGGCAGCTCGTGGCTGTAGCTGAACACGTCGAGCAGCGACCCGCGCACCGAGAACTGTCCCGGCTCGTAGACGTAGTCCACACGACCGAACCCCAGCTGCACCAGCCGCTCCACGGTCTGGCTCATGTCGGCGGTGTCGCCCACGGCGAGCTGGATGGTGCTTTGCTCCACCTGTTCGCGCGGTGCCACCTTCTCGGCCAGTGCCTCGGGGCTGGTGACCACCCACCGCAGCTCGCCGCTGGTGTGCCATTGTCCAAGCACCTCGGTGCGCAGGATTTCGTTGGGTGCGTCGGGCTGGCCGTACTTGATGTGGCGCTTGTAGCCCGACGGGAAAATGAGTGTCTTCCGCTCACTGGTGAGCTGCACAAGGTCGTTGTAGATGTATCCGGCCTCGTCGCTGTCGGCGGCTATGATCAGGTAGGGCTTCTCGAGGCGCGGCAGCGCGGTGCAGAGCATGGCCAGCGCCGAGCCGGCCAGACCGTCGATGTCGACCACGCGCCGACTGCTGTCGCGCAGCATGTGCTCCAGTGCCTTTTGGCGCGCTGGAGTGGCGAAGAGGGTGGTGAGCTGGTGGATGTCCATGGGGCCGGAGTCAGCGGGATTGTGATTCGGGAGTGACTTGCTCGGCTGTACGTCGGTCCAAGGCGATAAAGACAAAGGCATAGATGCCCAGCACAATGAGCAGCAGCGTCTGCACGCCCCACACGAGCCAAGCGAAAGCCGATGCTTGCGGGTCGTAGGGCACCGACGGCGGGAAGGCCCCCACGCCGTAAAGCGTCAAGCCGAAGATGATGGCGAACTGCCACGGGCCCAGACCGCCGTTGCTCGGCACGGCCATGCCGATGGAACTGAGCACAAACAGCACCAGGATGGGCAGCCATCCCAGCCCCTCGGTGAAGGTGAACGCCTTGCTGGCGATGTAGAGCTGCATGTAGTAGCACGTCCAGATGAGCGCCGTATAGAGCACGAACCACCACTTGCCCTCCATGTGGGCAATCGATGCCAGGCCCTGCCACAGGTCGCGCACGATGCCTTGCAGCTTGCGCACCAATCCGTTCTGCGACTTCGTGCGGTAGAGCCACACCAGCAGCGCCAGGCCCAGCACGCAAGCCACTGCCATGCCCAGCATCACCAGTGTGCTGGTCGACTGGCCGCCGTTCTGCGCAAAAAACTTGAGGAACGCATCCTGGGCCAGGAAGAAGGTGACCACCGTGAGTGCGAGCACCGTCACTGTGTCGCTCAAGCGGTCGCCCACCAGCGAACCGAACACGAGCGAGAACGACGCACGCTCGCGGCGTGCGATGTAGCCCGTACGCCACACCTCGCCCAGACGCGGGAACAGCAGGTTGACAAAGTAGGTGCCGAATATCGAGCACACCACGGCATGGAGCGGCGGCTCGATGCCGATGGCGCGCAGCTGCAGCCGCCAGCGCAGCGCGCGGAACACGTGGCTCAGCACGCTCACCACAATCACCGGCGCAAACCACCAGTAATTCACGTCCTCGCTCAGACTCTGGCGGATGGCCGCCATGTCGACGTTTTTATACAGAAACCAGGCCAAACCCACACTGATGGCAATCGGAATGCCATACTTCAGCAAGGCCGAGACAATCTTCTTAAAGTCCATACGCAATCATTTTCGGCCTGCAAAGGTACGAAAATAATTGCGTATGAGCAATTGATAGGGGACATTTGACCTTTTTGAAGAATCCAGCAGAAGAGCAGAAACCTCAAAACGTCTCGCTCAGGCTTTGAGTTGCTCTATCTGGTCGATTGGCAACTCTGTTGCTTGCGCGACCACCGCCTTGTCGAGTCCTAAATCCAGCATCTTGCGGGCGGTGGCAAGCTTTTCTTCAAGTCGGCCCTGGGCAATGCCTTCCGCACGGCCTTCCGCACGGCCTTCCTCTATGCCTTCAGCACGGCCTTCCGCACGACCTTCCGCACGACCTTCCGCACGACCTTCCGCACGGCCTTCCGTTATGCCTTCAGCACGGCCTTCAGCACGGCCTTCCGCACGACCTTCCGCACGACCTTCCGCCATGCCTTTGTCATGGCCTCGACGCTCGGCCGAGGTGAACATCGTCTTCTCAACGCTCACCATGTCCCAGAACTTGTCGTAGCCCTCCAGTTCCTCGCGGCTGAAGGCCGATTCCTCGAGCACATCGATGGCTTTCCTCACCTGAGGGTTCTCCATAAGCTCAGACGGAATCTCGGACGTGGTCTCGTTAATCTCAGTGAGGAATCTCAGCCACAACACCTGCATTCGCTTCTCGTTGTAGGTCTGAGGTTTGAATATCGGAAGCTCGATGAACACCAGGTGCAGACCCTCGATCACCTTGTCGGTGTGCTCGAGGTGAACCATGGAATACGGGTGGTAGTAGCTCTCGATGTCGGGCTCGAAGATCTCGTTGACCAAATTGAGCGAATACACCGGCTGAAGAAAATGGTATTTTTTACCTTTCCTCAACTGCCTGACGTAGGCTTTCGAGGCGTTGAAAAGCACTCGCGTCTTGAACTCCGGCGACCATATCATCTGCATCTCCACGATGAACTGCCGACCAATGGAGTCGGTGCAGCGCACATCCACGATGCTGTATTTACGCGCCGGATTCTCTGGCACCATTTCGGGCGACAGATACTCGATGCTGTCGATCTGATGCGCTTCGTCAAGCGGAAGAAGGGCATTCAGAAAACTGATAACCAAATCCTTATGCTCGCCGAACACTCGCTTGAATGTCAAGTCGGCCCTGGGGTCAAGATATTTTGCCATAGTCGGATGATGTTTTCAATGTTCGTTTCCGCTGGCAAATATACTGAAAATTTCTGAATCGTGAAAACCAATTCGTGTTTATCACACGAATCGACCTTTTGGGCCTTTCGCCGCGCGTCACCAGCCACCGGGACGGCCGCCACCCCAGCCACCGGGCCGCCCACCGCCGCCAAAACCGCCGGGACGGCCACCGGGGCCGGGGCCGCGGTCGTCGTCGCCCTTGAACTTGGGCTGTTCGCCCTTCTTGAAGGTGGTGAAGCGATAGGTGAAGGTGACGAGGCCGTAACGCGTGAGGGAGTTGTAGGCCACATCTTCGATGTAGTTACCCGTCACGTTGCGGTAGATGCTCTTGCGCTGGCCGAGGATGTCGTAGACCGACAGGGTGACGGCGGCCGTCTTGTCGCGCAGGAACTGGTAGGTCACCGAGGCGTTCCAGAGCCACTGCTTGGTGTCGTAGCCGGCGCTGTAGCCGCTGGTGGCGCTGTAGTTGAGGTCGGTGCTGACCACCAGGCCGAAGGGTGCCGACCATGTGCCGTTGAACTGTCCGCCATAGGTGTGCACGTTGCGGTTGTTGCTGGTCTGCACGGTGTTGTGCGTCGTCTGGAAATTGTAGCGCGGGCGCAGTTCAAGGTCGAACTGGTCGTTGCGGAAGGCGAGGCCGGGCGAATAGTTGATGTTGAACGAGCCGCTGCGGTTGATTTCGCCGTTGTTGTAGCCCTTGGTGCTGCTGTAGCGCGTGAACAGATGCGAGGAGAAATACCAGGTCTTGGAAGCACCGAAGGGGAAGCTCATCATGTTCATGGCCATGGCGCTCCACACGCCGCCCACATTGGCGTAGCTGGTGAGCCGTCCGCCGGTCAGTTCGTCGTAGTCGGTGGTGGAGATGATGCTGTTCTGCTCGAAGTTGACGTTGAACATGGCCATGATGCTTCGTTGTGTGATTTGCGCGAAGTCCTGGTAACGCATGTTGAAGCGGTGGGTGAACGTGGGCTTGAGCTCAGGATTACCCACCACGATGTTGAGCGGGTTGCTCTCGTCGGCTACGGGCTGCAACTGGGCGATGCTGGGCTGCGAGGCGCGCATGCGGTATTCAACGTTGAGGCTCCTGACCTGACTGAACTTGTAGCGGAAGCGGGCGTAGGGTGCCGCGCTCCACACCCAGCGGCTGGCAATGTCGCGGGCGCTGTTGATCAGGTCGCGGCTGCTCGACATGGCATGCTGCACGTTCATGCCCAGGTTCAGGTTATAGGCCTTGCGCACTTGGCGGAATCCCACCTGCAGCGAGCCGTCGTAGAACTTGTTGCGGAAACTGTTGCTCAAGCGGGAGTTGAAGTCGCGCCGCAGCTCGGGTCCAAGCTCATCGTCGAGCAACTGGCTCAGCAGGTCGAGGTCGTCGATGGCGTTGGAGCCATACTGCTCTCCGATTTTCTGCCGCAGGGCGGGCGAGAAGAGCGGGTTGTAGGGCGCGGCGTTCACGGTGCCACGGGTGATGTCGTAGACCGACTTGTCGGCCTTGCTGTAGCGGTAGTTGGCGCGATACGACACCTCGATGAACCGCGCGTTGGCCACGGCGCCGATGGGCTCGGTCCACGACAGGCGGCCGCCCACGGTGTTGGTGATGCGGTCGTTGGTGTACACCTGGTCGATGGTGGCCAGCGAGTCGAGCAGGAAGTAGTTGTTGCGGGTGTAGGTGTCGCCGTCCTCGCCGATGTTGCTGTAGTTGTATCGCAGGTTGATGCTGGCACTGCGTCCCGGGCGCGAGGCGAACTTGTGGTTGTAAACCGACCACAGGCCGAATTCGTAGCTGTTGCCACGGTTGTGGTAGCTGTTCACGCTCTGGTTGACGAGCGAGCGTTCGGCATCGCCGGCACGGGTCTGCGAGGCTTCGGCGCTGTTGCTGCGGCTGAAGTTGAACGAGAAACTGGGCCGGATGTCGATGGTGTTGAGTGTGTCGATTTCCCACTTCAATCGGAAGTCACCGCGCAGGTTGTTGCCTTTGTCGCGGGCCTGCCGCTGGGAGTTGAAGTAGCTGGTGCTGTCGGCAAACAGATACTGGCGGGCGGTGGTGGTGCGCGTGTCGCGGTCGCTGTGGCTGTACATCAGGTCGCCGCCCACGCGGAAGTGTTCGTCCTCCTTGCTGCCCACGTTGAAGTTGATGCCCACATTCTGCGAGGTGGTGATGCCGCGGTCGCCGCCAAAGCGCTGGAAGCGCTGCGCACCGCCATCGGTGAAGCCCAGGCTGTTGGTGTTGTTGCCGCCGGCAAGGATGGTGAACTGGTTGCCATCGCGGAAGTGGTTGGCCATCACGTTGAAGGCATAGCGGTTGTCGGTGCCGTAGCCGGCGTTGATGGTGCCGAACCAGCCGTTGTTCATGCCCTTCTTCACGGTGAGGTTGATCACCGTTTCGTCTTCGCCGTCGTCTACTCCGGTCAGGCGCGCCAGGTCGCTCTTGCGGTCGATGACCTGGAGCTTGTTGATCATGTCGGCCGGAATGTTTTTGCTGGCCACGGTGGGGTCGTCGGAAAAGAACTCCTTGCCGTCGATGAGGATTTTTTTGATTTCCTTGCCGTTGGCGGTGATTTTGCCATCGCTTCCCACCTCCACGCCGGGCAGACGCTTGAGCAGGTCTTCGACCACGGCGTTGGCCTGGGTCTTGTAGGTGTCGGCGTTATACTCGATGGTGTCTTCCTTCACGGTGATGGGGGTTTTCACGCCCATGACCACGGTCTCCTTGAGCATGACCGTGTTAGGAGCCATCTCCACCACACCCAGGTTGACGTCGCGACCGTCGGCGCCCACAGTCACGTGGCGCGTCACGTCGGTGTAGCCCAGGTAGCTGAACTTGACCACATATTTTCCGGCCCCGATGCCCTTGATGTTGAACACGCCGTTCTCGTCGGTGGCGGTTCCTTTCACCATTGTGCTGTCTTTACTGGCGCGCAGCACCTTGACAGTGGCTCCGATGAGTCCGGTGGTATCGGCGGCGTCGACCACGATGCCGTTGATGGTGGCGGCTCCGCTGGCCGCCATGCTGGTGAGCAGCAGTGCCAACGTGAGTAAAACAAAATGTATTCTCTTCATGCGATGATGTGTTTATTCGATATTTTTATGTAATGGAATGCAAAGGTAGTGGTAATTGCATTGCCCACCAAATTCGATATACATTTACCGATTTTTTGTCGACAAAACGGCCTCTCGGCGTTTCACTGCTCCTGGCCGATGGCAGTGGCGTGGTCGATGGCGGCCTGGTTGCGCTGCAGGCCGGTGAGCTTGGTGCGACGTACGGCACTATGCGCGAACAGGTGGCTGAACTCCGTGGGGGTCATCTGCCGGATGTCGGCGGCGGTGAGGCGCAGGAATTCGGCGGTGGGTTGCAGCTCGTCGATGGTGGTGGCTGTGGCCTGGCGGTTGTGCGGGCAGCACTGCTGGCAGGCGTCGCAGCCATACACGCGGTTGCCCATGGCCTGTCCGGCCCAGGCGGGCAGCGGGCCGCGCAACTCGATGGTGAGGCACGACAGGCACCGCCGGGCGTCGACTGCGCCGGTGCCGTCGAGGGCTTGCGCCGGACACGCCGCGAGGCACTCCCCGCACTGCCCGCAGCTGAGCGTGCAGGGCGCGTCGGGAGGCAAGGCCAGCGTAGTGATTACGGCACCGAGAAAGAAGTATGACCCCCGGCCTGGAACAATGAGCTGGTTGTTGACACCCACAAAGCCTATGCCCGCCTGCTGCGCCCAGTAGCGCTCGCGCAGCGGCGCGGTGTCGACGCAGCAGCGGCATGCGCAGCCGGTGGCCTCGGTGATGAACGCCGCCAGCCGGTGCAGCCGCTCGCGCACCACCTCATGGTAGTCGCGCCCGTAGGCGTAGGTGGCAAACTGCGGGGCATCGGCCGGCTGGCGGAACGCCGGATAGTAGTTCATGGCCAGCATGATCACCGATTGCGCGCCGTCGAGCAGCAGCCGCGGGTCATCGCGCACGTCGTTGTGCCGCCCAGCCCACGCCATGCATCCGTGGCGCCCTTGCGCAAGCCACCGTTCATAGCACTGGCGTGCGGCAGGCTCTACCGCGCGTGCTTCGGCAAAGCCCACCGCATCAAAGCCCAGACTGGCGGCTTGGGCTTTGATGCGGTGGGCTATCGGGTGAGCGGCGGCTGGCATCACAGGTTGTCGGGGATGGCGGCGAAACTGTAGCCTTGCTCCTTGAGCCACTCGATGGCACGCGGCAGCGCGTACTTCATGTTGCGCTCGGCCTTGAGCGAGTCGTGGAAGACGATGATGGAGCCGTTGCGCGCCAGGCGCTTCACGTTGTCGAGCACGCGCTCGCCGGTGAGCTTGCGGCTGTAGTCGCGCGTCACCAGGTCGTACATGATGATGGTGAACCGCTCGCGCAGCACGCGGCTCTGCCCCCACCGCAGCAGGCCGTGGGGAGGGCGGAAGAGGTTCGACTGGATGAGTTCGTGGGCATGGAACACGTTGAGCAGGTAGCGCCGCGTGGTGACGAACCGCCCCTGCAGGTGGTTCATGGTATGGTTGCCCACGCTGTGTCCGCGCCGCTTGATTTCGGCGAAGAGTTCGGGATTGCGCTCCACGTTCTCGCCCACGCAGAAGAAGGTGGCCTTCACGCCGTAGCGGTCGAGGGTGTCGAGCACCCAGGGCGTGACCTCGGGCACGGGGCCGTCGTCGAAGGTGAGGTAGACCGTGTGCTGACGCTTATGGATGCGCCATACGGTCTCGGGGAAGAGCATGCGATAGAGCAGCGGCGGGCGTTCAACCAGCGAGTCGAGCATGATTAAGTGGTGATAAATAAGCAAAATTGCGCGAAACGGCGTTTTTCACCACGGGCTGGCCGTTGTGCCGGGGCCTTGCCACCCGCCGTTTCGCGCAATCGTTGTTGATTCAGTTAACCTCCCATTTCGATGGTGTCGGCCTGGGTGGGCAGTTCAATGGGTTGACTGGCCTGCTGGGGCATCATGAACCCCATGGTGCGCTCCATGTTCACGCCCTTGTCCCGCACTTTCTTCACCAGCGCTTCGAAGCCAGCTTGGTTGACTTCGGCATAGTCTTGCAGCAGCAGGGGCAGATAGTGCTGGTCGATGAACTTGTCGTATTGCGTCAGCCGGTCGTAGTCGACCGCCGAGAGGGTCTGGTAGAAGCGCACGTAGCCGGCATAGCGCAGCACCTCCTGCTCGAGCAGCTTGCGAGCCTTTTCGCCGGAGCTCTTGTCGCCGGCATACTCGTTGAGGTAGGCGTAAGCCATGGCCACGCGCTCGCCCATCTGGATGCCGTAGGGGGCATTGTCGGTGGGCAGCTTGGTGGTCATCAGGTCGAGCACCTTGCGAGCGCGGTCGAAGCGGTCCTTTGCATAGGTCTTGGCGTCTTTGCCCATGAAGGTGTCGCCGGTGGCCCGCTGCGCCGTCACACCCTCGTAGATCAGGTCGTTGGCCAGCGTGATCAGCGCGCTGCGCGTGGTGGTGACCATGCGGCGCACGGTCTCGTCGAGATAGAGTTTGCCAGGCTTAGCCACATCGATGCCGCCCCAGCGGAACTTGTTCATCACGATGTCGTACATCTTGTCGGTGGAACTCTGGATGTCGCGCCCTGATCCCAGACCGTAGAGCGGAGTGACCTGGTAGGCCATGCCCGTGTTGCGCAGGTAGGGCGTCAGGCCCAGGTAGTAGCTCTCGGGCACGGTCATGGCGAAGTAGCACGGACGTTTCCAGCCGTCGAGGATGCTCGAGTTGATGATGTCGAGGCTCATCAGCTGGCTCGAGGTCAAACCCGAGCCCATGGCCTGCAGGTTGAGGTTGATGCTCTCCTGCACCATGTCGCGCCGGTCGGCCGGCACCACGCCGGCCTTGACGGCCTTGTCGGCGTCGATGGGGATGAACACGCGAGGATACTTGATGGACGACATGCCGTAGCGGTTTTTCTTATGGTCGGGTCCGTAGACCTGCTCGATGCTCTTGCTGACGGGCACCACCATGCTGGTGTCGACCTGGTCGCTGATAAAGTAGTTGAACTGCCGGTTGTCGTAGGCATAGGTGAGGTTGGTGGCCTGCATGGGCAGCGGCTTGCTGTCGTAGGCGGCGCGCTTCATCTGGGCGATATACCAGTCGGTGCTCAGGTAGCTCAGGTTCACCACGCGCACGTCGGTGCGGTAGCCCTCCACCTCCTGCAGATACCACAGCGGGAAGGTGTCGTTGTCGCCGTTGGTGAAGATGATGCCGTTCTGGTCGACGCTCGACAGGTAGTTCATGCCGAAGTCGCGCGCGGCGTAACGCCCGCTGCGGTCGTGGTCGTCCCAGGTCTGGCTCACCATCTGCAGGGGCACTGCCAGGCCGATGAGTGCAGCCACGCCGGCCATGGCCAGCCCCTTGCTGGTGTGACCCAGTTCCTCGCGCTCGCCGCTCTTCTTGTCCTTCTTGGCCATCAGAGCGAGCACCAGGCGCCACAAGCCGGCCACACCCATGCCAATCCAGATGGCGTAGGCGTAGAACGAGCCAGCGTAGGCGTAGTCGCGCTCGCGAGGCTGGTTGGGGGTCTGGTTCAGGTAGAGCACGATGGCGATGCCCGTCATGAAGAACAGGAAGAACACCACCCAGAACTGCTCAATGCCTCGCTTACCGCGATAGGCCTGCCACAGCAAGCCCACTATGCCCAGCAGCAGCGGCAGCAGGTAGAACACGTTGTGTCCCTTGTTGCCCTTGCCGTAGTCGTCGGGCAGCAGGCTCTGGTCGCCCAGGCGCGGGTTGTCGATGAAGGGGATGCCCGAAATCCAGTTGCCCTGCGTGATTTCGCCCATGCCCTGGATGTCGTTCTGCCGGCCGGCGAAATTCCACATGAAGTAGCGCCAGTACATATAGTTGAGCTGATAGCCGATAAACCAGCGCAGGTTGTCGAGCATGGTGGGCTTGAGAGTGGACTCGCGCTGCAGATCTCTGCCATCGGCGTCGACAGCCACCAGGGCATCGACCTGGGTGCCGAAGTCGCCGAGCCACTCCTGATACTGCTTCGCGTGGGCTTCGCTGTGGATGCGCGGGAAGATCATGTTCAGCTCGGGGCTGTAGCGGTAGTTCTGCTTGTAGCCCATCTCCACGTAGCGGTCGGGCTCGTCGGGCGAGGTCTTCACCTGCTGGGCATACTGCATGCTACCCTCGGTGACCTCAGGCTTCATGGTGCCACTGTCCGACACCCTGTAAACGATACCGCTGAAGAGCGTGCGGCCGTGGAGCAGCGGCGTCTCGCCATACTGCTCGCGGCTCAGGTACTTGGCCAGGGCGAAGGTGTTGTTGGGCGAGTTCTCGTCGAGCGGCGTGTTGGCGTTGCTGCGGATCAGGATGAGCGCATAGCTCGAGAATCCGATGAAGATGACCAGTATCGAGAGCGAGATGTTGCTCAAAATGCGCACAGGCAACTTTTTGTTGCTGAAGAACAGGTACCACACCAGCCCGCCCAACATGGCCAAATCAATCAGGATGCCGCTCCATCCTTCGCCGATGAGCAGCATTCCGCTCAGCAGCACGCCCAGCATGAACGACACCTTCATGCGCTGCTCGCTGCGGCGTGTGTAGAGTTCATACAGGTTCCAAGCCAGCACGGCCACGAACAAAATGGCGTAGATGAGCACGCCCATGTTGAACGACATGCCCAGCGTGTTGACGGCCAGCAAGTCGAAGCGCTGCCCCATCTTCACGAAGCCCGGCTCCAGACCGTAGAGCACGAGCACGATGATGGCAAACGACACGCCAAGCGCGATGAGCGAGCCTTTGGCATTGGTGTTCTTGAACTTGCGGTAGTAGAACACCAGGGCGATGGCGGGGATGCACAGCAGGTTGAGCAGGTGCACGCCCAGCGACACGCCCACAATGTAGGCAATCAGTATCAGCCAGCGGTCGCTGCCAGGCTCGTCGGCCTGGTCCTCCCACTTGAGGATGAGCCAGAACACCAGGGCCGTGCAGAACGACGAGAAGGCATACACCTCGGCCTCGACAGCCGAGAACCAGAAGGTGTCGCTCCACGTGTAGGCCAGCGCGCCACACACGCCGCTGCCCATCACCACCAGATACTGCGCCAGCGTCATCGAGTCTTCCTCGCCATCGCGCACGAGCAGTTTCTTCACCAAATGGGTGATGGTCCAGAACAGCAGCAGGATGGTGGCCGCACTCAGCAGGGCCGACATGGCGTTGACGCACTTCGACACCAGCGCCACATCGCCTCCGGCAAAGAGCGTGGCGAAACGAGCCACCAAAATGAAAATCGGGTTGCCGGGCGGGTGGCCAATCTCACTCTTGAATCCCTGAGCGATAAACTCCGGGCAGTCCCAGAAACTGGCTGTGGGCTCTATGGTCAGCAGGTAGGTCACCGCTGCCACCACAAACATGAGCCAGCCCAGCGTGTTGTTGATCAGTTTGTATTTCTTCATTGTGTTGCAACTTGAAGATATGAATATGGTTTGATTTTTCGGTGGTTTTCGAAATTAATCTGCAAAGGTAGTGCAATCCGCGTGAAGCGCAAAATGAAAACCAAGTTTTTTGGCTTTTTTTGATTTTGACATCACATCTTGGCTGGACGGTGCTTCCAGCCGCCAGCCCTTTTCGCACTGCCTGCACGCAAACGGAGTCGTCCACATGAAATTCACAGCCGCAAATCACCGATTGCCCGCTCCCACTACCGGCATCAATAGTTAACACATAGTACTGAAAAAGATAGCCTAAGTTACTGATTTAAGATTTTTTAACTATATATCGTGATGAATTTCCACCCTTTCCTTTCGATTGTGCAGTAAAATTGCTACATTTGCACGAAAATTGTAACATCATAACAAAATTCAACCTCACACGACTAACATTCAATTTTTAATGGAACGCATTGACAACTTAGACCGGAAAATTCTGGATATCATTATGAAGAATGCCCGAATCGCGTCGAAAGATGTGGCGATGGAGTGCGGTGTGTCGCGGGCAGCGGTGCACCAGCGCATCCAGCGCATGGTCGACGTGAAAGTGATCACGGGCAGCGGCTATCATGTCGATCCCAGAGTGCTGGGCTACAGCACCTGCACCTACATCGGCATCCAGCTCGAGAAAGGCTCACTCTACCGCGACGTGGTGCCCGAACTGGAAAAAATCCGCGAGGTGGTGGAATGCCATTTCACCACGGGGCGCTTCACCATGCTCATCAAGCTATACGCCCGCGACAACCAGCACCTGATGGAGCTCATCAACGACAACATACAGCACATTCCGGGCGTCATGGCCACCGAGACGCTCATCTCGCTGCAAGAGAGCATCCACCGCGAGGTGCCGGTGCGCTACGACAACGACTGACGTTTTACTTTTCCGACACCCCTATCTCATTCCACCGCCCCCTTCACTGCGCGGGCTGCACGGCAAGGGCGAAACGCTGGTTGCCGAAACTGTCGTTGAGCACTGCCACGTCGGCAAAGCCGGCGCCGCGCAGCAACTGCGCCACCTCGGTGCCGCGATACTGGCTCACCTCGGCATAGAGCATTCCGCCAGGCACCAGCACGCGCCGCGCGATGGCCGCCAGCGCGCGATAGTAGCGCAAGGCATCGTCGTCGGGCACAAACAGCGCCCCAGCGGGCTCATAGTCCACCACGTTGCGCGACATCGACGCGCGCTCGCCCAGGGTGATGTAGGGCGGATTGCTCACCACCAGGTCATAACTGCCGGCCGGCATGGGTGGCATCTCGAGCATGTCGGCCTCCACCCAGCGCACGCGGGCTTTGAGCGCCGCGGCGTTGTCGCGCGCCACGGCCAGCGCCTCGTGGCTGATGTCGACACCGGTCACCTGCGCGAACTTCAGTGCCCGAGCCAGGCTGATGGCGATGCAACCCGAGCCGGTGCCCAGGTCGGGCACGCGCAGGTCGTCGCAACCGCCCCAGCGGTCCACAATCAGGTCGACAAGCTGCTCAGTCTCGGGGCGAGGGATGAGCGTGGCGGGAGTCACTTTGAAGTCGTGACCATGAAAACGCGCCGTGCCCAGAATGTACTGCAGCGGCTCGTGACGCTCCAGACGGCGCACAATGTCGGCCAGGCGCGCCTCGAAGAACTCCGGCAGCTGCTCGCCCTCGCGCAGCGCCACATCCACCGGAGAATAGTGCATCACCTCGCTCATAATCACACGCATCATCGCGTCGAGCTCGCCGGCATCATAGAGCCCGGCAAGCCGCTGGCGGAACAGACTTTTAGCCTCGTGAGGAGTCATAACGGCAATCAGTTTTAGAGATTCAACGAGCAAAATTACGCAAAAAAACCGAACACACAAAACCGCCCCCCACAAAAGCGAGGCAAAAACCTCCGCCCCCATTGTCCCACTCGCCCCAAGTTGCCATTTCAATTGTGCATTGTGCATTGCGAATTGTGCATTGCGAATTGTGCATTGCGAATTGTGCATTGTGCATTGTGCATTGTGCATTGATTAACCCAACTTCAACATTAGCTACATGCTATTGTGCTGTTCCACAGTGGCTTCG
>CAMVDK010000006.1 GCA_947166165.1 uncultured Porphyromonadaceae bacterium | reverse complement strand
GCGACCACCGAGATCTACACTCTTTCCCTACACGACGCTCTTCCGATCTGCTGGGCAGCCTGATGTTTGTGCTCGGGTTCATCGCCGTGGTGCTCGTGGGCGGCCTGAAGCTCTACCACATGTGGCATGGCGACACCTACACGCTGGTCACCAACTCGCCCTACTTCTACCTGGCGCTCACGGCCATGATTCTAGGCACACAGCTGTTCCTGACCGGCTTCCTGGGCGAGCTCATCACCCGCCACGCCCCCGACCGCAACCACTACGAAATCGACGAAGAACTGCGATGAAGCCATCCGCTCCCCTACTGCGCATGGCCACGCTGCTCGTGCCGGTGCTGCTCGGTGCGGCCGCGTGCACCGACGGTGCGTGCTACGACAACGGCAGCGCCCTGCCGCTGGTGCGCTTCTATGCCAGCGGCACCACCACGCAGGTGAGCGTCGACGGACTCACCATATGCGGCATCGACGCCCCCGGCGACAGCCTGCTCGTCGACTCCACGGCCACCAGCGAGGTGTATCTGCCCCTGCGCGCCACCACCAACACCTGCCAGTGGGTGTTCATCTATCCCGGCATTGCGGGCGACGCCGACACGCTCACGCTCAACTACCGCCCCATCGCCTACTTTGCCGGGGCCGAATGCGGCGCGATGTACAACTTCGAGCTCACCTCGGTCAGCGTGACCGACAACGTGATTGACTCGGTGCAGGTGGTCAAGCCGCTCATCGACAACGGCACCGACGTGGCCCTGCGACTGTTTTTCCCCACCCTCTAGCCGATGAAACGAATCTTGCCCATATTGGCGCTGCTGCTGCTCCACGTGTCGGCCTGGGGTCAGGCCCCCGACCGCCGTCACATCACACCCGTGCAGCCCTCCACCAACACCACGCTGCCCCCGGCGCGTGGCACCGACGAGGAGGTGATCAAGCGCTTCCTGAGCGGCGACACGCTCGCCGCTGCCGAGGAGGCCCGGCGCGACTCGCTGCGGCGCGCCTACAAGCGCTACCCGCTGCTCACCGACCTCACCGTGGGGCTCAACTTCGTCGACCTGCCGCTCATGGCCTTCGGGCAGGACTACGCCAGCGTCGACTTCCACGCCACGCTCAACCTGTGGAACCGCCTGCAGCCCGTGCTCGAGATGGGACTCGGCTGGGCCAGCAGCACCCCCGACGACATGAACTACACCTACCACGGCCGGCCGTCGCCCTACTTCAAACTCGGAGCCAACTACAACTTCCTCTACAAGAGCGAGCCGCGCTATCAGGCTGTGCTCGGCCTGCGCCTGTGCTACAGCCCGCTGCGCTACCGCGTGACCGACGTGGCCTACCGCAACGGCTACTGGGACGAAGACCTGACGTTCGACATCGACAGCCAGAGCAGCCACGCCCTGTGGGGCGAGGCGGTGGCGGGGCTGCGGGTCGACATCTGGCGGCAGTGGTCGCTCGGCTGGACCATCCGCTACCACGCCATGTTCAGCTACGGCAGCAGCCAGAGCGGCCGCCCGTGGTTCATTCCCGGCTACGGCCCCCGCAAGGGCAACCTCGGGTTCACCTTCAGCGTGGCCTACACCCTGCCGCTGCACCGCGCCACAGCCCCCAGCCATGAGTGAGCGAATCGGCACGCACAGAAACGATTTATAAAAGTATAAGATGAGGCTAGGAGTCGTCATATCCACCTACAACAACCCCGCATGGCTCGAGAAGACGCTGTGGGGCTACCTGTGCCAGCAGCGCATGGCCGACGAGGTGATCATTGCCGACGACGGGTCGGGGCCGGCCACGCGTCAGCTCGTGGAGCGCTACGCCACCCGGCTGCCCGTCAAGCACATTTGGCACGAGGACCAGGGTTTCTGCAAGACGAAGATCCTGAACGAGGCCCTGCGCGTGGCCGAGAGCGAATACCTGGTGTTCACCGACCAGGACTGCGTGCCTCGTGGCGACTTTCTGGCCACCCACGAGCGCCTGGCGCGGCAAGGCTGCTTTTTGAGCGGCGGCTACTTCAAGCTGCCCATGGCCCTGAGCCAGGCCATCACGCGGGCCGACGTCGAGTCGCAGCGCGCGTTCTCGCTGGCGTGGCTGCGTGCCCACGGGCTGGGCCTCAGCTTCAAGTGCACCAAGCTGGTGCAGCGGCCCTGGTTTGCCCGGCTGATGAACGCCGTCACCCCCACTTCGGCCACTTGGAACGGCATGAACTCGTCGGGCTGGCGCGACGACCTGCTGGCCGCGCGTGGCTTCGACGAGCGTATGCGCTACGGCGGCGAGGACCGCGAACTGGGCGAGCGGCTGGTGAACGCCGGCCTGCGGGGACGACAAATCCGCTACTCGGCCATCGCCCTGCACCTCGACCACGACCGCCCCTACATCGACTCCGAGGCCCTGGAGCAGAACCGCGCCATCCGCCGCCACACCCGCAGCGCCCACCTCACCGCCACGCAGCACGGGCTTTGAGGGGATTTTCTAGTTATACTAGTGGAACTAGTTGCACTAGTTATACTAGTAGCACTAGTTTTTCTAGTTCCACTAGCTGCAACTTTCTCGCCTTTTTCTTGCCGTTGCGCTCGGTTTGCACTAATTTTGCGCTGTAATCGCGAAATTAGGCTGCACCTCGGCAAAAAAGCAAGCGAGCTTGCTTGTTTTGCGCTCGGTTTGCACTAATTTTGCAGTCGGAAACGGGGGGCGTGGGCTTGCCGTCCGCGGCTTTTTGCCGTTTATCCGTTATTCAGATACGCTTATGCCTCAGAAAATCATCATTCTCGACTTTGGTTCGCAGACCACTCAGCTCATCGGCCGCCGTGTGCGCGAACTGGACACCTTCTGCGAGATTCTGCCCTACAACAAGTATCCTGTGGGCGACGCCGATGTGATTGGCGTGATTTTGAGCGGCTCGCCGTTCTCGGTCCACGACCCCGACGCCTTTCAGGTGGACCTGAGCCAGTTTGTGGGCCGCGTGCCTGTGCTGGGCATCTGCTACGGGGCCCAGTACATGGCCCATCGTGGCGGGGGCCTGGTGGAGAAGGCCGGCAGCCGCGAGTATGGCCGCGCCCTCCTGACAAGTGTCGACACCACCAACCCGCTTCTGCGCGGCATTGAGCGTGGCTCGCAGGTGTGGATGAGCCACGGCGACACCATCACGGCGCTGCCCGCGGGCTGCCATGCCATCGCCTCGACCGCCGACGTGCGTTTCGCGGCCTATGCCAGCGACACGGCTCCGCTGTGGGCGGTGCAGTTCCACCCGGAGGTGTTCCACTCGCTGCAGGGCACTCAACTGCTGCGCAACTTTGTGGTGGACATCTGCGGCAGCCGCCAGCAGTGGAGCGCGGCCTCGTTTGTTGAGACCACCGTGGAGCAGCTGCGCCAGCAACTGGGGCAGGACCGGGTGATACTGGGTCTGAGCGGCGGCGTGGACTCGAGCGTGTGCGCCGTGCTGCTCAACCGCGCCATAGGCGACCGGCTGACGTGCATCTTCGTGGACCACGGCATGCTGCGCAAGGATGAGTTCAGCAAGGTGATGGCCGCCTACCAGGGGCTGGGGCTGAACGTGCGCGGCGTGGATGCCAGCGAACGGTTTTTCGCCCATCTGGCTGGCGTGACCGACCCGGAGCAGAAGCGCAAAATCATCGGGCGCGACTTTGTGGAGGTGTTCAACGCCGAAGCGGCCAAAATCACCGATGCCCGCTGGCTGGCGCAAGGCACCATCTATCCCGACCGCATCGAGAGCCTGAACATCACCGGCAAGGTGATCAAGAGCCACCACAATGTGGGCGGCCTGCCCAAGGAGATGCACCTGCAGTTGTGCGAGCCGCTGCAATGGCTCTTCAAGGACGAGGTGCGCCGCGTGGGCCGCGAGCTGGGCATGCCCGAGCGGCTCATCAAGCGCCATCCCTTCCCAGGGCCGGGACTGGCGGTGCGCATCCTGGGCGACATCACGCCCGAGCGCGTGCGCATCCTGCAGGAGGCCGACGACATCTACATCGAGGCCATGCTGCATTACCGCTGCCCCGACGGCGAGATGCTCTACGACAAGGTGTGGCAGGCCGGGGCCATCTTGCTGGCCGATGTGCGCAGCGTGGGGGTGATGGGCGACGAGCGCACCTACGAGCATCCGGTGGCCCTGCGCGCCGTGACGAGCACCGACGCCATGACGGCCGACTGGGCGCACCTGCCCTACGACTTCCTGGCGCGCGTGAGCAACGACATCATCAACAAGGTGCGCGGCGTGAACCGCGTGTGCTACGACATCAGCTCGAAGCCGCCCGCGACCATCGAGTGGGAGTGAGTTCTTGCAATGCACAATTCACAATGCACAATTCACAATGCACAATTCACAATGCACAATTCACAATGCATAATTTTGAATGCACAATTTTGAATGCACAATTTGTGTGACGATTGAATAGAGAGATGGAGTATCTGAATGCTTTTTTGATGATGCTTCACGCCATGTCGCCCTACTTGCTACTGGGCTTCTTGATTGCTGGCGTGCTGCATGCGTTTGTGCCTTCGAGCATCTACAGCCGCTATCTGTCGGGCACCGGTTGGCGCCCGGTGGCGACGGCGGCGCTGTTCGGCATTCCACTGCCGCTGTGCTCGTGCGGCGTGCTGCCCACGGCGGTGAGCCTGCGCCGCAGCGGAGCCTCGCGCGCGGCCTCTACGTCGTTTCTCATCGCCACTCCGCAGACGGGTGTCGACAGCATCGCGGCCACCTACAGCATGATGGGTCTGCCCTTTGCCGTGCTGCGCCCTGTGGCGGCGCTGGTCACCGCCCTGTGCGGCGGAATGGCCGTGGGTGCCCTTGAGCGGCGCGGCACGCTGCCCGAAGACGGCGGCAACGGGCAATATGAGTTCAGCAACGTGACCGGCGGCTTCGGGCACCGTGTGGCCGAGACGCTGCGCTACGGCTTCTTCGAGATGATGCAGAACATAGGCCGCTGGCTGGTGCTGGGCCTGGTGGTGGCCACGCTCATCACCGTGCTTGTGCCCGACGACTTCTTCCAAACCTACGCGCGCTGGCCGCTGCTCAACATGGTGGTGATTCTGCTGGTGGCCGTGCCGATGTATGTGTGCGCCACGGGGTCGATTCCCATCGCGGCGGCGCTGATGCTCAAGGGTCTCTCGCCTGGCTGCGCCCTGGTGCTGCTCATGGCCGGCCCGGCAGCCAACCTGGCTTCGGTGCTGGTGATCTCGCAGGCCTTCGGGCGCAAGGCCACGGTGGCCTATCTGGTGAGCATCATCGCCGGCGCCATGGGCTTCGGGCTGCTGGTGGACTACTGGCCGGGGCTGCGCGACACCTTTGTGGCCGCCATGCCGCACCACCACGCCGCCATGGGCCACGCCATGCAGGCCGGATGGCTCAACTGGGTGTGCAGCATCGCCCTGGTGGTGATGCTCGTGGTGGCCAACGGCGCAAAATACTGGAAATCACATCAACTCAAAAACGAAAATAAAACCATGCAGAAAAAAGAATTCAAAGTGCGCGGCATGATGTGCAACCACTGCAAAGCCTCCGTCGAGAAGGGGCTGGCCACGGTGGCCGGCGTGACCAGTGTGACCGTCGACCTGGCACAAGGCATCGCCTATGTGGAGGGCAGCGCCACCGACGAGGCCATCCGCGCCAAGGTGGTGGAACTGGGCTACGAGAACGGCTGACGCCTCGCCTCCAAGCCTTCCGTACACTTGCGCCGCCATCGCCACGAACCGCCGGCGGCGCGAGTGTCCGGATTTTTTTGTCCTCCGCCGAAAGTCTAAACAAATATAGCTAAACCTTAAACAAATTAAAATTTCGGCCAATAAATGCCCTTCAATTCACAAAAAATGTGTAGCTTTGTTGGCTTATTGCAGGCATGCGCAAGCACTCTTGCGCCGCAGAACCGTAAAATATTGAAACAAAAACAAATACTAAACCAAAATTGAGATTATGAAGAAACAACTACTGCTTGCGTTGTTTTCCCTCCTGGCGGTGCTGGGCTATGCCCGCACAGTGACGGGTGTGGTGACCCAGGCATCTGACGGCGAGCCCATCATCGGCGCCACCGTGCAGGTGCACGGCACCAGCCGCGGCACAGCCACCGACCTGGACGGAAAATATGCCATCGAAGCCAACGATGGCGATGTGCTCGACGTGTCGTACGTGGGCATGAATCCCGTGTCGGTCAAGGTGACCGGCGGCAAGACGGTCATCAACATCGAACTGACCGAGAACTCCCAAGTGCTCAGCGAGGTGGTGGTCACCGCCATGGGTCAGACCCAGGAGAAGAAGAAACTGAACTTCGCCGTGCAGAGCCTCGACGCCGAGCAGGTGACCGCCGGCGGCTCGACCAACTTCGCCAACTCGCTTCAGGGCAAGGTGGCCGGCCTGCAGGTGAACACCGGCGGCGGCTCGCCCAACTCGTCGACACAGGTGATTATCCGCGCCATCTCGTCGGTCAACAACTCGCAGAACAACGAGCCGCTGATGATTGTGGACGGTGTGGCCATCCGCGGCCAGGGCTCCACGCTGGCCGACATCAACCCCAACGACATCGAGAACATGACCGTGCTCAAGGGAGCCGCCGCCTCGGCGCTCTACGGCCAGGAGGCGGCCAACGGTGTGATCATGATCACCACCAAGAGCGGCAGCAAGGACGGCACCGTGAAGGTGACCGCCAGCGCCAGCCTCGAGGTGAACACGCCCATGCGTGTGCCCAAGGTGCAGTCGATGTTCACCCCGGGCACGAAGGGCATGTACAAGGAGAACACCTACGGCGGTGGCTGGGGTCCCTACATCGGCGACGCCACGCGCTACGACACCGTGAACAACTTCCTCGAGAACGGCCTGATGCAGAAGTACGACGTGTCGATTTCGGGCGGAACGGAGAAGTTCAACTCCTACGCCTCCGTGTCGTATCTCGACCACGACGGCATCGTGCCCAAGGACTACAAGAAGCAAATCACCGTCTTCCTCAAGGGCACCTACAAGCCCTCCGACAAGGTGACCTTCCAACTGTCGACCAACATTGTGAACAGCAAGTCGCGCGGCTTTGGCAACTCGATGTCGACCATCTACTACTGGGGCATCAACAAGGACATGGCCGACTACCAGACCACCGAGGGCCACGTGAACTGGGGCTCCACCTACGACAACTGGGACGCGCTGCTCGACCGCGAGCGCATCACGGCCGCCATCTCGCCCTACTATGGCCGCTACAAAGACTACAGCCGCACCGAGAGCAGCCGATTCATGATCAATGGCCAGCTGTCGTATGAGCCCATCAAGAACCTGGTGCTCACCGGCAAAATAGGCTACGACCGCGGCTTCTCGACCTATGAGAGCTACACCGTGCCGCGCTACTACGACGGCGACCTGACTCACGACCTGTCGGAATACCTGTCCGACTGGTCGTCGACCGACGAGCAGACGCTCCCCGAGGACCTGATCACCACGCTCAACGGCCAGCACATCTGGAACAAGTATGGCTCGTTCAACTTCCAGCCCTCGCGTGGCGAGCAGTTCACCGCACAGTTTATCGGCACCTACCAGAAGACCTTTGCCGAGGACTTCACGTTCAACCTGCTCTACGGTATGGAGTACAAAGAGCGCACGGGCTTCGACTCGACGATCTACAACGAGTGGTTCCAGCTCGGCGGCGAGTTCTACAGCTTCGCCAACACCTATTTCAACACCACTCGCAACGACAAGGGTCAGGTGCTCGACCTGCTGGCCGACAACCGCTCGTCGCTCACCCACTCGCGCTGGAACAAGTACGGCTACTTTGGTGAGCTTCGCTTCGACTACAAGGGCATCGCCCAGCTGTCGGCCACCTACCGCTATGACGGCTCGTCGCGCCTGCGCCAGGCCTCGCGCACGTCGTACTCCTACCCCAGCATCACCGGCGGTGTGATCTTCAGCGAGCTGTTCCACCTGCAGAACAAGTGGTTCTCCTACGGAAAGATACGTGGCAACTGGGCCAAGGTGGGTAAGGACTGCCCGGCCTATCTGTTCACCGACACCTACAAGCAGTGGGTCACCTTCCCCGACGGCGGCTACGGAGTCGACCCCACCACCTCGCGCGCCACCGACCTTGAGCCGGAGATGGACAGCTCGTGGGAGATTGGCGCCGACCTGCGCTTCTTCAACAGCCGCACCCGACTCGACATTGCCTACTATCAGACGCTGGCCGAGAACCAGATTGTGAGCGTGCGCGTGTCGCCCGCCTCGGGCACCATCCTGCAGACCCGCAACGAGGGAACCATCAAGAACCACGGTATGGAAATCACCCTGGGCCAGGACATCATCAAGAGCGCCGACTTCGACTGGACTGCCACGGCCAACTTCTCGTTCAACCGCGGCCGCGTGACCAAGCTGCCCGAGGACGTAATCGAGATCCAGGGCACGCAGTACGGCGACATCTTCCCGGTGGCCCGCCTCGACGGCTCGTCGACCGGTCTGTCGGGCAAGGACTATGAGCGCGACCCCGACGGCAACGTGATTTGCGACGACAACGGCTATCCCATCATCAGCCCGCAGAAGGGCATCTACATCGGCAACCGCGAGCCCGACTTCCTGCTCGGCCTCGGCTCCACGTTCCGCTACAAGAACGCCACGCTGTCGTTCCTGCTCGACGGCCGCTGCGGTGGCGATGTGGCCAACGTGACCGGCCGCAGCCTGATCACCAACGGCATGAACCACCTCTACGACAAATACCGCAACCGCGAGATCGTCTTCAAGGGCGTGCAGGCCGTGACCGGCGCCGACGGCACCACCACCTATGTGCCCAACACCACCCCGGTGGTGCTCGACCAGAACTTCATCAACACCTACTACCAGGTGTCGAGCAACTTCATCGAGGACGGTTCCTACATCCGCCTGAGCTATGTGACGCTGGGCTACGACTTCACGCCGCACTTCAAGAAGACGTGGCCGGTGAAGGGCCTCACGGCCACGCTGACGGGCCGCAACCTGTTCCTGCTCACCAAGTACACCGGCAACGACCCGGCCATCCTGGCCAGCACCGCCGGCGGTACCGGTGGCATGGGCATCGACAACTACAACATCCCTGCCACACGCAGTTTCAACTTTACCCTGAAAGCAACATTCTAAAATCCACACGACTATGAACAAGATCAAAATATTCGCTCTGTTGCTGCTCGTGAGCCTCGTGGGGGTGAGCTGCAACGACACGCTCGACGAGAACGTGCACCCCGACAAGGCGCACGTCATCGACGCCAAGGTGGGGTTGCCCGTAGTGGTGTTCTACGCGCAGCAGATTGTGTACGACCACTCCGAATACTACGCCTACTTCTCGCAGATGCTCACCACCGGCGGCAAGAGCTCGGTGGGGGCCTACTCCTACAAGTGCGAGCAAGAGATGCTGACGATGAACCGCCACCCGATGTGGCGGCGCCACTTCTACGACATCGGCAAGAACTCGCTCAACCTGGTGAACAACAGCAAGGCCATCAACTCGCCCAACTATGAGCTGATTGCCCGCACCATCATGCTCATGAGCACGCAGCTCACCACCGACGCCTTCGGCGACATGCCCCGCACGCAGGCCTATCTGGTCAACGCCCCCACCTACGACACGCAGGAGTCCATCTACGCCTGGATGATGCAGGAGGCCGACGACCTGATTGCCCTCTACGAGGACAAGAGCATGACCGAGAACCCCCACAACGAGAAGATTTCGCAAGTCGAGGACCGCGTCTACGGCGGCGACCTGGAGAAGTGGAAAGGCCTGGTGTACGCCATCAAGGCCCGCCTGCTGCTGCGCAACATCCCCAACGTGGACCGCAGCCAGGCCACCTGCCAGAAAATCGTCGACGCCGCCGACCAGGCCATCAACCAGTGGCGCAAGGGCGACCTGCTCTACGGTGCCTGGTTCGGCAACGAGCCGCGCTACAACTTCGACGGCGGCACCGGCACGCAGAACGCCGTGTGGAGCGTGGCTCAGCCAGTGATCAACTCGTGGGAGAGCCGCGCCAACCTGCTGGGCAACGCCATCCCGTCGAAATTCTTCATGGTCGACCTGCTGGGCGTGAGCTCGCCCGACAACGAGGCCACCTGCGGCGTGTTTGGCGGCGACGGCGGCAAGTACGATGGCTGGGCCACCGACCCGCGATGCGGCCTGCTCATGATTGCCCGCACCGGCCCCAACACCGCCTCGAGCACTCAGGAACGCATCAAGATGCGCTATCTGGAGAACAACATCGGCATGAGCTCCAGCTACAAGATTGCCAACTATCCCAACCTCTACATGGGAGCCTACGCCGGCGCTGCCGACTGCTACAACCCCATCTTCACCATGGAGGAGCTCTACTTCATCAAGGCCGAGGCCCTCTACTGGATGGGCCGCAAGACCGAGGCCTGCGCGCTGGCCAAAGAGGCCACCGAGTGGAACATCAAGCGCCACCTGGAGTTCTTCCAGAAGCAGTACCCCAACAGCAGCGAGGAGATGAACTATCCCGGCAACGCCCTGGCCGGCGGCAAGCCCGGCTATGAGCGCAAAGAGGGATGGGACTTCCAGATGGACGCCTTCCTCAACGACGCCGAGGACTGGACCGAGACCGTGGGCCGCGGCGGCAAGGTGACGCGCACCTACAACGTGCACCGCGTCAGCGAGCGTGGCAACAAGCACTGGTTCTTCAACCCCAGCGAGTTCAGTCTCAGCGACCTCATGCAGCAGAAGTACATCGCCATGTATCTGCAGCCCGAGCAGTGGACCGACATGCGCCGCTACCACTACAGCAACAACCGCAACAAATATGGCATCGGCGACAACAACGAAATCATCTACCCCACCCTGCGCCGGCCCTACAACCTGTATGCCGCCTACTGGATCGACGGACTCTCGGAGGCCGAGAAGGAGAACACCTGGATCCAGCGTCTGAACTACGACCCCGAGACCGAGGAGAAGTACAACCGCAGCGAGCTGCAGCGACTGGGAGCCTACAAGAACTACAAATGGCTGCAGGAACCCATGATCTGGGCACACGCCTACGGCGAAGTGACCTCGCTCACCGGAGAGTAAGAACACCCCAACCATCAAAACATATTTCTTGACAACTATGAATCACTATAAATCATTAGCACTGGCCTGTGTGGCGGCCCTGGCGCTGACGTCATGCGCCGTGCACGACCCCTTTGCCGACAACATGGAAATCGGCCAGATGCTGCCCACAGTCGACTGGGAGCAGAACTCTGTGCTGGTGAAGGCTGGCAACTACGCCACCTTCAAGGCGAAATACTACACCACCGGCGACGCCGCCATCGACCACAGCGAGGTGTGGACGCTCATCAAGCGCAGCCAGACGGCCGAGGCCACGAGCAAGCTCACCTCGGCGCTGGCCTACACCAAAACCGTGGCGCTCGACGACACCATGCGCACCCTCGTCCCCAACCCCTCGGAGCCCGACGTGGCGCCGCCCTACATCTTCGCCCACGACAAGGCCGAGTGGGACGGACACGAGTATGTGCTCACCGACTCCTTCCCCACCTCGCGCACACTCGCTCCGCAGGCATGGGTGTCGCCCACGCAGTGGGACGAGGACAAGTTCACGCAGTACTACCCGTCGACGTTCAAGCAGGAGTTTGTCGACCACATGGTCACCTACCTCACCCGCGACAGCGCCTACTACAACGACCTGCGCAACATCTACATCAAGTACGACTTCACGGCCGAGCAGTTTGAGGCGCTCAACGCCAAGTATGGCGTCGAATTCCCCACGGTGACCGAGAGCGGCGACAAGTCGGACGCCTGGTTCACCACCGACGAGGTGGACCACTACTACTACGAGACGGTGGTCGACGGCGTGGTGACCATCAACGAAATCGCATCGCCCGACCAGGCCCCGGCAGGCGTCGACCCCGCCAAGATCTTCGAAGTCTACAAGTCGTCGCCCTGGATCATGTGCCGCTACAGCGACGACGTGGGCGGCAAGCTCACCTATGTGCGCCGCCAGTACATGCCCTACTGGAAGGAACTCATCAGCGCCATCCCCTTCGAGGAATGGATCTACAACACGTCGGACAAGAGCTACGCTGTCACCTTCAACCGTTCCTACTCCATCATCCCCGAGTTCCGTGTCTACGACAAGAACGGTAAATACGGCAAGACGACCGACAACAAGGAAATCACTCTCAACTAAACGCTGCAACTATGAAATTACTCAATAGAATCTACTTGCTGGCCGTGACGGCGCTGCTGCTGGCCGCCTGCGTGGAGAAGGACCCGGACTACGGCAACTTCACCAACAAGGACGTCGACTTCACCTACAACGTCGACGGTGATGAATACACGCTCGACTTCTATGTGGTGTCGACCATCCAGTTCAACAACACCTCGGCCAAGACCGGGGCCGTGCGCTGGGACTTTGGCGACGGCACGTCGAGCACCGAGGCCAACCCCAAGCACAAATACAAAGAGGCCGGTGTCTACCGCGTCTCGCTCACCATCGACGGCGTGGGCACGCGCACCTACCCGCTGCTCATCTACGACATCGCCCCCATCGTGAGCGTCACCGAGCAGAGCGCGCCGATTGTGGTCATCAACGACGTGACCGTGCGCCTGGGCATCGAGCTGCCCAACCCCGAGAACCTGGAGTGCGGCTATGAGTGGACCTTCCCCGAAGGCACGATGACCGCCGACGGCACGCCCATCACCACCTTCAAGGGTGAGGACCCGGGCGAGCTCAAGTTCCGCAACATCGGTTCGCAACGCATCGAGCTGAAGACCTACTTCGACGTCAACGGCGAGAACCGCCGCCTCGAGGACTCCTACGTCAACGTGCAAGTCGGCTCCAACGTGCCCGCCCCCACGCTCTACTACGCCGAGCTGGGCGGCAACATCAAGGCCTACAAGCTCATCAACGAGGCCGACATGCCCAAAGGTTCGAAGAACATGCCCTTCGACATGGGCGTGAGCTCGGGCAACATGCCCACCACGCTCGTCTTTGCCAACGAGTCGGGCATTGGCACCGACGGCCCCGCCAGCCTGGACAACGTCTACATCCTCGACTGCGGCAAGCAGTACTACTATGTGAACGACGAGAGCGGCACGCTGGGCGACGGCAAAATCACCGTCATGAACGCCGACGGCACCAACGTGAACGTGATGATCACCAACGTGGGCCAGCAGGCGTTCAACGACCCCTTCCAGGGCGCGGCCTACGGCAGCAACCTCTACTACACCGACCGCAACACCGGCATCCGCAGCATCCCGCTGTCGACCCGCGGCGCCGTCGAGACCACCGAGTTCCACAGCACCGCCGGCTACTTTGTGGTCAACAACCAGCTGAGCTACTACGGGCAGGGCATCGCCTACGGCGCCATCCACACCGGCATCTACATCGACAAGAACGGCATGTTCTGGTGGGGCAAGAACTACTCGGGCTACGGCATCTACCGCTTCGACGTGAGCGACATCGGCAAGACCGCTCCTGGCACGGCAGTGCCTCACCCCGTTGTCCTGGCCACCACGCAGCCGCGCGCCTTCACCCTCGACGAGGACCTGGGCAACCTCTACGTGTGGATGACCAAGGGCACCACCCCGGGCGTGGGATTCACCCACTACAAGATTCCCGCACTCGACAAGCCCGTCGACTATCCCGACTTTGAGAAGTTCATCGAAATGGACGCCGACCCCATCAACACCACCGACGCCGAGGGTGTCTACACCACGCAGATGGCCGTCGACCACCACGATGCCGACCACCGCGTCTACTTCGGCTTCCGCGCCGCCGCCAGCGAGAAGAACTACCAGACCGGCTTGAGCTTCTACAACCCGACCACCGGCAAAATAGAGCGATTCCACGGCAACAGCGACAAGATTCTGGGCGTGTGCATCAACCCGCGCCTGACCTACCTGTTCTGAGCCGCATCGCGCTCGCCACATCACACTGCACAGCGCCCCGCACGACATCGAAGTGCGGGGCGCTTTGCTTGTGCCGAGCAGCCTACGGCTCAGGCCATTCACAAAGCCTTTCGGCTGATTCGGCTGAATATGCATTTTTTTAACGCAGATTATTTTTTCATTCCAAAATATTGCCTTAAATTTGTAGCCGATAAATTAGCGTTTAGCGAATTCATTGATTTTACTAACCTTATAAACCAATTCACGACATGAGAAAGTTTCTATCTCTCTTGACAATGTGTCTGCTGGCAGTGGGAGCACTCCACGCCGAGACCTTTGTGATGGCCGAGCAGAGCGGGCTGCCCACCGAAAATGGCGATTTCACGCTCACCTTCGGCTCCTACACGATGAACGTGGCCAAGAATGGCGGTGCAACCCCTCCGACCTACAACACCGCCGGGCAAGACGTGCGCGTCTATGCCAAGGGCACTGTGCAGCTCACCACCACCGGCGATGCCATGACCCAGGTGGTGTTCAACATCTCTACGCAAGGCAAGAGGCGTCTGGCCGAAATCACCGCGTCGACCGGCTCGGTGACCATCGACAACGAGGCCTGGACCGTGACCTGGACGGGCGACAGCAAAGACGTCACCTTCACCGTGGGCGACAAGGCCGTCTACGGCACCGATGGCGAATCGAAGGCTGGCCAGTTCGACTTTGTGTCGATCGACATCACCGCTGGCGGCAGCGCCACCGAGACCGTGGCCAAGCCCGTCATCACGCCGGCCGCCGGCACCTACTACGGCCCCATCTCGGTGAGCATGAAGTGCGGCACCAGCGGCGCCAACATCTACTACACCACCAACGGCGCCACCCCCACGGCCGCCAGCACGCTCTACAGCGCCCCGTTCACCATCAGCGCCGATGCCACTGTGAAGGCCATCGCCATCAAGGGTGAGCTCAGCAGCGACGTGGCCGAGGCTGCCTACACCTTCGGCACCGCCACCGACGTGGCCAACATCGCCGCCTACCAGCGCGTGGCCGACGGCACTGTGGTGCGCTTCACCAACCCCGTGAACGTGCTTGCTCAGTACACCCTGAGCAGCGGCAACGTGCGCCTGTTTGTGCAGGATGCCTCCGGCAACATGTTCATCTATGGCAAGGCCGGACAGAAGTACAACAACGGCGACGTGATTCCCGCCGGCTTCACCGGCACCAAGACCACCTACCGCGGCGAGGCTGAGCTGGCAGTGAACGAGAACAGCAACTTCCAGGCCGCCAGCGGCAACAGCCCCATCGAAGCCGAGACCATCCAGGCTGTGGATGTGGAGGCCGACATGTTTGCCCACTACGTCTACATCGCCGGCGCCACCCTGGGCTACACCACCAGCTCCAGCGGCGCCAAGAACCTGGCCACCATCTCCGACAACAGCGGCCAGGCCGCTGCCAACAACAGCATGGGCATCACCGCCAGCAGCATCGACTACGACGCCACCTACAACGTGACCGCCGTCATCGGCTCGTTCAAGACCGACACCACCGACGTGGTCTACGAGGTGTGGCCCGTGAAGCTCGAGAAGGTGGGCGGCGAGCCCGTCACCGACGGCGTGGCCACCATCGCCGAGTATCTCAACCTGGCCGACGGCACCAGCTTCACCTTCACCGGCGATGCCGTGGTCACCTACCGCGACGCCAACGACCAGCGTTACCTCTACATCAAGGACAACACCGGCTCGGCCCTGATCTACGGTTCGGGCTTCACCTTCAACCAGGGTGATGTGCTCAGCCGCAACTGGAAGGGCACCAAGGACAACTACAACGGCCTGTATGAGATCAAGAACGCCAGCGGCCTGGCCGCCAGCGGCACCACCCAGACCGTGACCCCGGTGGAGAAGACCACCGCCGACGTCACCACCGCCAACCAGAACATCTACTGCGTGCTGCGCGGCGTGAAGATTGCCAGCGTCAACGGCCGCAACTTCACCTTCGCCGACGGCACCGCCGGCTACAACCAGTTCAACGGCACCGTCACGCTGCCCAGCGACCTCGACCAGGAGTACGACATCGAGGGCATCATCTCGGTGAACCGCAACGCTGCCCAGTTCATCCCCACCCGCTTCCTGACCGAGGTGGTTGTGCCCGATGTGGCCGACCTCGCCACCCTCTACACCAAGGACGAGGGCAAGGCCTTCAACGTGCAGAGCACGCTCACGGCCATCTATCAGAACGGCTACGACCTCTACGTGACCGACAACACCGCCTTCGGTCTGGTGTACGGCCACCTGAACGAGACCTTCGAGAACGGCGACCAGATCCAGGGCGCCCAAGTGAGCTGGCAGGACTACAACGGCATTCCTGAGCTGATTCCCACCGCTTCGACCTTCGTCAAGAGCGGCACCGGCGCCGCCGTGCAGCCCGAGCAGTATGCCATCGAGGACCTGAGCGCCGACATGGTGAACAACTACATCGTGCTCAAGAACGTCGCCATCGCCGCCATCGAGGGCGAGGCCAAGAACTTCACCCTCACCGACGAGACCGGCAGCACCACCATGCGCAACAAGTACAACCTGGAGGTGGCCGAGGGCACGACCGACGTGACCGGCTTCGTGAGCATCTACGAAGGCAAGGTGCAGATCCTGCCCGTGATGCTCGGCAGCGATGAGCCCGCCCTGCCCGGCGACCTCGACGGCAGCGGCATGGTCGACATCGACGACCTGAACATCATCATCAACATGATGCTCAACAAGGCCGAAAAGACCGCTGCAGCCGACATGAACGGCGACGGCAGCGTCGACGTCGACGACATGAACCGCATCCTCAACATCATGCTTGGCAAGGCATGAGTTGCGGCTGAGGCCACTTTAACCTAGAACGAAAACCGGACTTCGTCGGCACGAGGCTGACGAAGTCCGGTTTCGCTGTGTGGGTGCCCGGCTGGGGCGGGTCATCATCATCGGCTGCGGCTGGCGGAGAAGGCTCAGCGCTGCACGATGCGCATGTGGGCGTTGGGGTAGCGGAGCACCACGCAGCTGGCCTCGGTGAGCACCAGGGCATCGGTGTTGCGCACGCCGCTCTGCTTGAGGTTGAGCGTCTCGGCGCTGAAGGGCAGGTGGGAGTACTTGGTGAGGTACTCCGGGTCGATGACCAGTCCGCTGGTGGCATGGCCCACCTCGTCGAACACCTCGCTCAGCGCCAGATAGAGCGTGCCGAACTTGCTGTGCACCTCGGTGAAGTCGATGCCCCAGTGTGCCACGCGCTCGCGGCTGGTCACCACGCGGGTGTAGTCGAGCTTGTTGAACATGCCGATGAGCCGGCTGCCGCCCAGGAGCACCTTGCGCTTGCTGCCCTTGTTGCCGGTGAAGGCCGCGCGCATGAGCTCGACCACGGAGTCGTTGTCGAGGTCCTCGGTGTAGTTGAACTCCTTGCCGGCCTGATACCAGATGCCGCCGGTGAACAGGACGTTCTCCTTCTTGTCGGGGTCCCAGAGCCGCTGCTTGAGTCCGAAGAGGAACGACTTCTCCATGCCGCAGCGCATGTCGTAGATGGCGGCCTCCTGCTGGTCGGTCATCGTCCAGTTCACCTCCTTGTTGGAGAGTCGCTGGAGGGTGCTCTGCTCCACCTGCATCTTGAAGATTTGGCAGTAGTTCTGCTCCTTCTGCGGCAGGGCCTCGAACTGCGGCGACATCACGTCGAGCTCGGTGGCGGCACGGCCCATGCGGATGAGCGTGGCGCCGGCGGGGATGTCGGGCACGCAGCCCGCCACGGAGCCGATTTTCTTGCCGTTGAGGGCCATCACGGTGATGCCGCCGGCCGTGCGTCCGCACACGTAGAGCACCAGCTCGCGGTTGTCGAGCGTGACGCCGTCGGGCTTGTAGCCGAGCACGCCCTGCACGAGGATGGTGTCGCTGGGGTCGAAGATTTCGGGCTGCAGCGGCTCGATGGTGGCCTTGACGGTGGCACCCGGCGCCATCGACTGCGGGGCCTCGTAGTCGTCGGCCGTCAGGGTGCTGGTCTCCTTGGTGTCGACGTTGTAGTAGTCCACAATCATCGAGCCGGCATGCTTGGCACCGGCGTAACGGGCAATCTGGTCGACGGGCGTGGCCATGGGGCGGATTTTGACGATGGTCTTGTCCACCTCGTTGAGCAGCAGGCCGGGGGCCAAGTCGCGGGTGAGGTCGGTGGTGAGCGGCTCGTCGGCCACATGGCGGCCGCCGGCCACGCCGGGAGCCACGATGGCCATCAGCGCCGCGCTCTCGCCGGCATGCCAGGCAAGCAGGACCACACACACTGTCACAATCGACAGCATAACGAACTCAGGATTGCGGCGCATCCATGCCACCGCACGATTCAAATAACGCTTCATAGTGTTGGTTGGATTGAAAATGGATAATGGATAATAGATAATAGGTTAAGGTGTACAGGTGCCGGCTTGCCGAGGGGCTAGCCGATGTCCCACAGCGTGGAGGCGTGGTAGTGGGGCAGCGACGCCGGAGCCGGGTCGAGGTCGGGGTCGGGCTCGAAGTGCTGCGTGGCCTCGATTTGGGCGTTACGCCCGCGCAGGTAACCTTCGGCCTCGGCATTGCGCAGGAGTTCCTCGATGCGCTCGGCCACATCGCCCGTGATTCCGAGCGCCGCCACGGCATGGGAGGTGGCGTCGCTCGAGGCGGAGCTGGCGGCGCTTTCGGCCGGGTTGCCCGCGCTGGCGGGCTCGGGCTGCACGGCGTCGGGCTCGCATGGGGCGCCGACGGCCACTGGACCGGCAGCGGGGGCGGCATTCTCGCGGTGGACAAAGGGGGGTGGTGTTTCCATGGTGAAAAATCAGATTTAAGGTTAGTAAAAGCCAAGTGTCGGTTGCAACGACGCTGCAAAATTAGCCTTTCTCGCCCCCTGGTGCATAGGTCAACCGCAGGGGAGTCGAGCCGCCACCGCAGGCCATGGCCATTGGCTGGAAAAATGCCACCAAAACAACCGATTGCAAACGATTACATGCTTTTTTATTGAATCCTCTTTAGCAACAGGACACCTTAATATATAAAATAAGTAACTTTGCTCGCTTGTTGATAGCGAAATTTCAAAACAACAAATGACGATTATACCGATGAAGAAGATTGCGTTCTCATTGCTCATGGCCTTGCTGCCGGCACTCTTGCTGGCCCAGGGCTGGCCCGCCGGCTACGGCGGCGTGATGCTTCAAGGATTTTTCTGGGACAGCTACAAGGAAGCCCCCGACTGCAGCCCCTGGGGGCCGTGGCAGTATCATCAGAACAACTCAGCCACTCAGCAGCACCGCCCCGGCTACACATGGGCCACGATGTATGGGGCCGGCTGGGGCACAGGCGAGGAATGGCAGGTGCCCGTCACCACCTGGGCGAGCCTGCTGGAGCACAAGGACGAGATCACGCCGTTCATCGACTTGATCTGGCTGCCGCAGAGCGGCTCGACCGTGGCCGACTCCACCATGACCTACTACACCAGCAACGACAACAGCGGCCGGGGCGGCAAGCGCGCCTGGCGCAATGGCGCGAAGTGGGAATACAACGACGGCGCCACCATCACCAACCCCGACTGCATGGGATTCGTGCCGGTGTTCTACTTCCACCACGGAATGACCTATAACGCCGACGGCACGCCGTGGACCTACACCGACCGCAGCGGCAAGGTGTGGACGCCGATGTCCTACTTCGGCACCGAGGCCGAGCTGCGGCAACTCATCAGCGAGTACAAGGCCGCCGGCACCGGCGCCATCGAGGACGTGGTGGCCAACCACCGCGGCGGACTGGGCACCTGGAGCGGCGACAAGAACTCCATCGAGTTCCCCAGCGAGTACTACAAGGGCGAGCTCATCGAGTGGACCAGTGCCGATGTGTGCAACGACGACGAGAGCGGCCGTGGCACCGGCAACGCCGACTGCGGCGGCCGGGGCGAGTGGGCGCGCGACATCGACCACCACAGCGCCGCCACACGCGCCAAGGTGATCAAGTTTCTCGACTATCTGAAGAACGACCTGGGCTATGTGGGCTACCGCTACGACTATGCCATGGGCTTCGAGGAGAGCCACTTCGCCGAATACAACACCACGCTGCGCCCCACCTTCAGCGTGGGCGAATACTGGGGCTCGCAAGACAACATCGCCAGCTGGATCAAGCAGACCTACGACGAGGGCAACATCCAGAGCGCGGCCTTCGACTTCCCGCTGATGGGCTACATCAACGATGCCTTCAACAACGGCAACTACCGCGGCCTCGACAACAAGGGCCTCATCGCCGACCCGCGCATGAAGCGCTACGCGGTCACCTTTGTCGACAACCACGACACCTTCAAGGACCTGCCCACCGACGGCAGCAACTACGCCTACCAGCACCGCACCAACAGCAACATTGTGGAGGCCAACGCCTTCATCCTGGCCATGCCGGGCACTCCGTGCCTGTTCTGGCCCCACTTCATGCACCCCGACTGGCACGACCAGCTGTGCCGCATGATTCTGGCGCGCCGCGCCGCCGGCGTGACCAACGAGGCCGCCGTGTGGAGTGCCGAGATGAAGGGCAACAGCGGCATACAGTGGCGCATCACCGGCACCAAGGGCGAGGTGTATCTGCAACTGGGCGAGGAGGCCGTGAACAGCGGCACACCAAGCGGATTCACCGAGGTCTACAAGTCCAACATCTGCCGCTACAGCATCACCACCAGCTGCTACAACACCGTCGACTGGACCAACCTGGCCGCCAACGCCAAGCCCAACTTGGTGAACGGCTACGCCGTGGTGGACAAGACCAGCGGCAGCTATAACTCCTCCATCACCGTCAACGTGAAGCCCTCGAGCCCGGGCTGCGTGGTGGTGTACAGCACCAACGGCCAGGACCCCACAGCCGGCAGCAAGCGTGTGGAGAACGAGGACGGCGTCAACATCACCATCGACGAGACCACCGAGCTGCGCGCCGGCGTGCTCGTCGACGGCAAGGTGGTGCCCGGCAGCGTGGTGCGCAACACCTATGTGATCGACCACACCCAGGCCTCCGGCTCGCACAAGGTGTACATCTACGTGCCCGAGAGCTGGACCGGCAACCCCTACATCTATGCCTGGGACGACAACGGCAACCTGACCAGCGCATTCCCCGGCTGGGAACTCACCGGCGACTACAACAAGAAGATGGCCGGTGTCACCTGGCGCGAAGCCACCATCGGCTCCGACAACTTCAACATGATCATCAGCTACGGCGACGACAACAGCAAGACGGCCAACATCACCGGCATCGACCATGACGTGTTCTACACCTACAAAGACGGCGTGCCCTACGACGTGACGGCCACCTACGTGCAGGCGCTGCACAACCCCGATGTGGCCATCGACGTGGCCAGCGGCCGCTATACCGGCAACCTGGTGGTCAACCTGATTGCCACCCGCGAGGACGCCACCATCGTCTACACCACCGACGGCTCGGAGCCCACACCCACCAACGGCACACAGGTCGCCTTCAGCACCCAGCTCACCTTCGACACCGACGGCACCCACCAGGTGCGCGCCGGCATCCTGTGGGGCGGTGAGGTCATCAACCCCGTGGCCCGCAGCTACTTCCTCGAGGGTGCAAGCCCCACCAACAGCATCAACGTCTATGTCAAGAACATGACCACCAACGACGCTCCGCACATCTACGCCTGGGACAACAACCAGTCAGCGCTCACCGGCAGCTGGAACCAGGCCGGCACCACGCTCACCCAGACGGCCTCCAACAGCGGACAGACGTGGTATAAGTACACCTTCGACCGCACCAACGTGAACCTGCTGTTCATGCTCACGGGCGACAAGGACAAAACGGCCGACATCAGCATCACGGCTCCCGGCGATTACTTCTATTACTACTATCCCGGCGCCCACTTCGGCAACGCGAATTACCACAATGGCTACATCGACGTGACCAACGACAGCAAGCACACCACCACGACCAAGGCCATCACCGTGTTCATGTACGACAACAATAACAACGACTGGGCCAATATCTTGAAACTGTATCCCTACGCCAACGGCAGCGACATTTATTGGAACTGGAATGGCTCGTGGGCCGAGAGCGGCTTCCCCAAAACCACCATCAATGGCCAGAGCTGGTACTACGCCACCTTCATGAACAAGTCAAGCATCGGCGCCATCGTGTTCAACGGCAACAACACCAATGAGCGGTTTGAGGTGGCCAACACGACCAGCGACGTGTTTATCCGCTTCCCCAAGACGGCAAACGACTGGAGCACCGGCAACAATGTGACCTCACAATATGCGAACTATCTGCCCGCCGTGGAGACTCCCGTCGAGGAGCCTGGCTCGTCGCACAGCGTGATTCCGTCGTGCGCCACCTATGTGCCCGACGCGCAGTACATCTATTTCGAGAACGACAAGCCCTACAGCGTGCCCTTTGCCTGGGTGTGGGACGGCACCACCGTGTTCAGCGGCACATGCTGGCCCGGCGAGGCCCTGGTCGACCTGGTGGGACTGGCCCCCAACGGCAACGCCGTCTACCGCTGGACCTACACCGGCGAAGGCACCCCAACGGGCATCATCTTCAACGACAACGGCGGCAACGACGTGGGCAACACGCAGACCAGCAACCTGGAGTTTGTCAACGGCGGCTACTACTCGGCCTGCAACGGCCTCGAGGGCGTGGTCACCGGCCACGTCACCACCCTGGCCGGACTCATCCAGAAGGGCGACACGCAGAACGAATACGTGATCAGCGACGACCTGAGCCTGATCTACACCGACCCCAACGGCCACTGGCTGCTGGTGAAGGACCAGGACGGCGACGCCATCAACCCCAGCGCCAAGGCCGACGGGCAGAAGGACTTCGCGGGCACGGCCCTGTTCAACCACCAGCGCGGCGGCGACTTCGACCAGAGCAACTGGGCGCTCATCCGCCTGGCCGACGAGATTCCGCAAGACCAGTACATCAACAAGATGATGGACAAGAACCTCACCGTGATGGGCCAGACGGTGATGGGCCGCCTGACCGACGCGCTCAACCCCACCATCACGCTCACCGTCGACCCGCTCTACAGCGCCCGCCGCGCGGCCTATCAGCCCAACACCTACATCCCGTCGAGCTTCGTCGAGCAGACGGAGTACTACTTCGTCAAGCCCAAGGCCATGGAGTATGCCCAGGTGGTGTGGGCGGTGTACTACGGCACCGACGGCCAGGGCAACCACATCTTCACCGTGCCGGCCAAGAACGGCGATGAGAACGGCAACGACCTCGACGGCGCGCTGACGGTGACCATCGACAACGGAATCTACGCCGGCGAGCAGTCGGCAGTGAATTTCCAGCCCAACGTGCTCTACGAGCTCACGGGCATCGTGAAGCGCCACGACACCAGTGCCGGCGCACCCCGGCGCACGGTGGCCAAGGGCGGCACACCCAGCCCCGACTACTCGCTCAGCCTGCTGAGCTACACCGGCGCCGGCCACATCATCGTCACCGAGGTCGACGACCTCACCGTGCAAACGGTGAAAGAGGTGAAGAGCGTCACCTTCTACAACGTGGCCGGCCGCCAGAGCGCCACACCCTTCGAGGGCATCAACATCGTCGTCACCCGCTACACCGACGGCTCGACCAGCACCAGCAAAATGCTCAACAGATAATCGACAACATACCGAAAACAAAAACATAATAATAACCTACAATGAAACTAAACATTAAAGCAACCCTCAGGCACGGCGTGCTACTGCTGCTCGCCCTCGCTTGGACAGCACCCCAAGCGTGGGCCGATGTCACTGTGTTCGTGCAGGCCACGAGTGCGCCAAAGCTGTACGTGTTCGACACCAGCGGCACATGCACAGGCACCAACAGCGGCACCGCGTTCAGCACTTACACCACCTGGTCGGGGGCCACGATGACGAAAAGCGTCACCACCAGCGACAACAAAACGTGGTACTACGAGGTGTTCACGGGACTGAACTCGTGCAGCATCATCTTCAACAACGGCAGCAGCCAGACCGACGACATCACCAGTGTGAGCGGAACGAAGTACTACTACTTTAACGGCACCAACAAGTACATCGACCTCACCAACTGTGAGAGTGCTTCAGCCTACTGCTTTTTGGAAACCAGCACCACCTATTGGGAGAAAGACGGTGCCCGATTCCAAGTTTGGGACGGCAGCGCCGATGTGTGGATGACCCAAGTGGGTAGTGTGCGTGGTGGAGGGAAAATCTATCTCTACTCCAAGACTTCGGCAGTCACTGATAACACCACGTTCTACTTCAAGCGCATGAGTGCCGACGGCAATTCGAAGTGGAACGAAGGCAGTGCCCCATACCACAAGGGCGGATACTACACCAATACAGGATGGAGCAGTGTGTCCTATCAATCGGACAGCTCGCTGGGCGACATCGTTTGGCCCACTATTCCAGCCTCGCCCACGCTCAGCTACACGCTCTACGTTTACGATCCCAACGGAGAACCTACGGTGACTGTTGATGGCACCGTTGCAACACTCTCTACCGAGCAAGGCACTCATGTCACTTGGTACAAGTATGCCTATAGCGGCACAACGCTGCCCTCGGCTGTTGTCGTCCGTGACCACAACAACGAAGTGAGCAGTTCTACCATTACACCGGTAGACGGTGCCACAGACTACTATTATTATCCCAAGTACGGTGCCAAGAACTGGACACAAACCGATGCCAACTATGCCGGACCGACAACGCTCTACATCGCCGGCTCGTTCCAGGGCAACTGGTCGCTTGTGCCGATGGACTCGCAAGATGGCAACGTCTTTACATATAGCAGTGTTGCCTTTGCCAACAACACCGTCAACGACAACCGCTTTTTGTTCTCTACATCCGACTGGGACCATGCCTTCCGCCCAACAACTGATGGTGAGGTGGTAATCCCCGGTCAAACCATCCAAGCTGGCAACGTAGCCAAAGGAACCAATGCATGGTGTGTGCCCAAGGGTACATACACCATCACCTACACCTTGTCAACACATAGTTTTGTCCTCAGTGGCAACGTCACTCCGGTGCCGTTCTACCTGGTGCACTGGACTGATGCCCTCAGCAGCAGTTCGCCTCAAGTGGCATTTACCACAACCGATGGCCTGAACTACACCTCTGGCGACATCGCCCTCAGCAATGGTGAATACTTCATCTTCTCTAATAATGTGGGCAATGACTGGAACAGCACCACACGCTTCACTTGCAACAGCGGCGACGAGGTGATTTCCACCTCGGTTACCGGCAAGCAGGCAACCGAAGGCGGAAACAATGCCTACCAGATTGGTGCCGGCGGAACTTGGAACTTTAGCTACAACATCGCCACCAACGTGTGGAGCGCCACCCGCACGCCGAGCGCCAACGAGACAGCTTTCAACATCCATGTGATTGACAAGCAAGGCGGAGTGCCTTACGTCTATGTGTGGGACAAGTACGGGAACAAACTTGTAGGGGACTTCCCTGGCACACAGCTCTCGACCACCGAGACCATCAACGGCGAGACATGGTACACCACCACCGTCAACGCCGAGGATTTGATCAACGCCATCGTCAGCAGCGATAATAATGGTTCACGACAAACGTCCAACATCTCCAACTGGACCGATAGCGACCTTTATATTGTGTACGACAGCAGCATCAGCACCGGCAATGAGGATGCCGACCGCCCGAACCGCATCGTGAGCACATCGGCCACCGCTCCCACCGAGCAGGTGCAGACGCACAACACCTTCACCGTCTACGTGCTGGCCGACGCCGCGCCGTACCTCTACGCTTGGAATCCTGAGTGGAACGGCACCTGGCCTGGCGCAGAAATGACGACCGAGACTCTCGCCGACGGCAACACCTGGTATAAAGCCACCTGCGAAACGCTGAACGAGAGCATCACTTTCGTGCTCAACGATGGCAACAGCGGCGACGGCCACCAGACCAGCGACATCACGCAAACCGAGGCTGTGGCCTACTACGTGTACGACGGCGGCTCTGGCTACATCAAGACGGTGGAGCCTACCGGGCAGATGTACGTCATCGGCACCGTGAACGGCAACCCCTGGGCGGCCAACACGGGCATTGCCATGACCGCCAGCGCTGACGGCAGCGTGTTCACGCTGAACAATGTGCAGATCATTTCCGGCGCCACCTTCGCCTTTGCCACCCGCCTGGGCAGCACCGAGGACGACTGGACCACCCTGCAGCAGTACCGCCTCACCTCGAAGGCCGAAGGCGACTTCTGGCTCGTGACCAACGCGATGACCGACAAGGACAACCCCACCGCGCTCGACCTGCTGCCCTGGACATCGGCCGACAAGAACTTCAAGATGAACGAGACGGCCTACTATAACATCACCGTCGACCTGAGCACGATGAAGGTCGCCATCAGCCGTGCGTCCGACGCCCTGTATATGTACTACGGCAGCCACTGGGCTCCCAACGCCGGTGTGCCCATGATCACCACCGATGGTGAGACCTACACGCTGTCGAACGTCACCCTGGCCGACGGCGCCACCTTCCAGTTCACCAAAACCCTCGGCACCGACGCCAACACCTGGCCTGCCAACGACCAACGCTTCGGCTCAAACGCCAACGGCGACTGGTGGACCATCACTGCCGACGAGCTGAACATCACACTCGAGAACGCCCTGCAGCAGGGCAGCACCAAGGACTTCAAGATGGACGACGGCACCGCCGGCACCTACCGTGTGGTGGTGAATCCCACCGCCGGCACCGTGGTCCTCTACAGCATGGCCACCGTGCTCGACGGCATGACCATCATCCATCTCGAGAAGACCGACAATGTGGTCAGCCCCGTGCTTTGGGCCTACGACAAAGAGACGCTGGCTTCGACCGGCGAGCGCATCCACGAAGACCGCCCCGACCGCAAGGTCATTTTCGACACCCGCGTGAAACTCACCCCGAAGGTGCTCCCCGAGGTCACCACCGCCGACGGACGCACCTGGTGGAGCTGGGAGGTGGACAACTCGATTGCCGACTTTTGGTTCACCCGTGAGCCTTATCACTACGACGGCAGCAACGCCACCAGCACCGACATGACCGACATCCAGTGGCGCAAGTCGGGCGAGCTTTACCTCACCTGGCCCGCCGGAACCAGCACCGTGGAGAACTACACCCGCGACTACTACGCCGCTGCCGCACAGGAGTCGGCCGGCTGCGCTGCCATGATCGAAGGCCACCGCTACGTCTACTTCACAAACACGCCCGGCTGGGACAACGTGTTCTGCCACGCCTGGTGGACCGACGAAGACGGCGAGAACCACGACCTGCTCACCCCGCCCACCAGCCCCGACGGGCAGACCGGCCCGCGCTATCCTGGCGGCCTGTGCGAACTCGTGGGCTACGACAAGGATGGCTACGAGGTGTGGCGCTTCGACCTCACCGCCGCCGGCATCACCACCTATCCCAACGGCGGCATCCTGTTCAACAACGGCATCGACAAACCGAGCGACACCAAGTGGGACTACTTCACCGGCGAGGAGGCCACCTTCGACAAGGAGCAGACCGGCGACTTTGCCTACACCACCGGCACGTGCTACGACTACTGCGGCGTGATTGTGCTCGGCCGCTCGCTGGGCAACATCATCCGCAACGGCATCGTTAATGGTCCCGTCTACACCATCGAGGAAGACCTCGTGGCCGTCTTCTTCGACGAGCGCGCCGAGACACAAATCGACGTCGACGGCACCATCCACACCATGTATGGCGCCCTCTACTGCAAGGACCTCAACAACTTCGTCACCACCGCCAACGTCGAGAAATCGCTCCAGAAGGAGGGTCAAGAGGACTACATGCACCGCTACTACTTCAAGAACCGCAAGAGCCACGCCGTGGTGCCCGACCGCTACGATCAGAGCAACTGGGTGCGCCTGACGCTGTCGACGCAGTATCCCAACTTCGAGGACTATCAGGCCTACTACATGGGCAACAAGGATGCGCAGCTCGCGGCCCTGAGGGGCTACATGGGCAGGGTGCTCAAGGCTGAGACCGTCAAC
>CAMVDK010000005.1 GCA_947166165.1 uncultured Porphyromonadaceae bacterium | reverse complement strand
TCGGTGCGGTAGCTGTAGGGCGTGATGCACTCGTTGTCGTAGTCGGTGCGCATCACCGTGTGCAACTCGCCGTCGGCAGCTTGAGTGGCCGAGAGGTTGAAGCAGCAATTCTCGCGGTGGTTGAGCACTAGCACGGGCAGCCCGTCGATGCGGCCGTCCACATAGCTGCCGCGCTGCGGATACAGGCGCAGCATGCCGTAGGGCACCTGGACCGTCGGCCTGGTGGGGGCGAGCAGGTGGCTGATGCCGCCCATGTGCGGGTTCACATAGTCGACGGGCTGCTCTGCCGCCCGCGCGCCTGGCGCGCACAGCAGAGCCGGCAAGCTCAATAGCAGTGAACGGATGTGGTTCATGACTCGGGCTGGCGTAAGCTTTAGTTGCGTTGCACACAGGTTTCCACCATCTCAATCCAGGTGTTCTGGCCGCCCACCATGTCCTTGAAGCGGTAGTGGAGGTTGAACACGAATTGGCCGCGCTTGTTGGTCGAGCAGTGGTTGTCGGCACTGCCGCCCAGCATCTCCACCTCGAGGTCGGCATAGGGGGTGATGGTGATTGACTTGTCGTCGGCAATGGTGAGCGTCATGGCGTAGGTGTCGATTTCGCTCTTGGCCACGTTGGAGGGGTTGTAGGTGTGGGTGCCGGCAAAGCAGCGCACCTGGTTCTTGCTCAGCGGGGCAAAGATGCGGGTGACCGAGATGCCGCTGGCCGCAGCCTCGTCGCCCTCGCCACGCGTCTCGGTGCCCGTCACCTGGTAGTAGGTGGTAGACTCCATGGTGGCATACTGGTTCTTGAGCAGCACCTGGTAGAGCACGCGCCGCTTGTCGGGGTTGATTTCGTAGGCCGAGGCCGACTTGATGCGCAGCGGAATCAGGTAGATGGAGTCGGGGCTGAGCCCTTCGGGGTCTACGCTGATGGGCAGCAGGCTGTAGTTGTCGGGGCTGTCGGCGCGCAGCACCGTCTGGTAGCTGGCGATGCTGTATTTGCTGGCAGGCAGCTCGTGGGCGTAGCGGCTCTCGTCGATGTCGAAGTACATGTAGTTGTACTCGAACACGGCGTCGGGGTCGCGCTCGAGCTCGACGGTGACGTCGCTGCCGATGTGCTCGGTGCCGCCGCAGTACACGGTCACGTAGCCCGTGGTGGGGCTGCCCAGCTCATGCACGCTCTCGAAGGTGTAGTCGTCGTCGCTGAGCAGATAAATCACCTTCTTGTACAGCTCGCCGCGGAATTGCTCGTTCTCGTCGCAGCTGGCCAGCAGCAGCGGCAGTGCAAGTGCGGCCAGAAGATATGTTTTGCTGATTTTCATTGCTATGATGCGTTTAAGGTGGACGGGGGTGTCACCATCCGGGGTTTTGGTCAAGCGATCGTGATTTGCGCACCTCGTTGCGCTCAAGGGGCAGCAGCACCATTTTGCGGTCGCAGGTGCGGTTGCGGTAGTCGCTGTGGTTGACGATGGTGCGCACAAAGTAGTTGCTGGCGTCGGCTTCCACGTTCATGCCGGTGATGGGCTCGCTTTCCACTTCCTCGAGGATGCCCCATCGGCGCACGTCGTAGTAGCGGCGCCCCTCGGCCATAAACTCAATGAAGCGCTCGTGGCGTATGGCCTCGTCGAGCGAGGTCTCGGAGGCGGCCTCGGCGGCACTCACTGCCGGCTGTCCGGCGCGGAAGCGCACCTGGTTGACGGCCTGCAGGGCTTCGTCGAGGTTGGCCGCGCGGCTCAGGGTGTAGCTCTGGCCGCTGGGCAGCGTGACCGTGTGGCTCGCCGTCAGGTGGTTGACGGCCTCGGCATACGAGAGCAGGATTTCGGCATAGCGGATGATGGGGAACGTCTTCGAGGTGCGTGTCGAGCCGTCGCCGTTATACCAGTTGTCCTCGGGGTGGATGTACTTCTTGAGCACATAGCCGGTGATGCACTGGTTGCGCGGCTCCTGGATGGCCTTGTCGCGGCCGGCGTTGGCACCGTTGTAGTAGTAGATGGTCTGCTGGCGGAAGTTCTGGTTGGAGCACGAGGTGGCAGGCCAGTAGCAGCCGCTGTAGCCCACGCAGGCATAGAAGCGCATCTCGCGGTTGACATACATGTTGTTGGTGCCGCGCAGCACGCGGTAGCCCGAAAAGTACTGCAGCACGCGCGAGTTGCCCGTCTCGCTGTATTCGCCGGCGGCGCGCGCCTCGTCGATGGTCTTGCCGTCGCGCATGCGGTAGGCATCGATCACCTTCTGCGGCAGGCACATGCCGTTGAAGCCATTCATGTAGATGGGGAACGACTGCTGCGTGAAGGCCTGTATCGAGCCGCTGGTTTTGCCCCATATCAGCTCCTTGTTCTGCACGGGATAGGTGGTGCCGTTGAACATGTTGGTGTAGCTCTTCAGCGGGTCGATGTTGCCGGCACCGTTGGGGAAGTCGGCATCGCTCACCGTGGCGGGAAGTTCGGGCGTGAGTTCGGTGACGTCGCCGCCCGAGGTGGTCTTCTCGACGGTGTGCAGCTGGTATCGCTTCATGTCCATTACGCGCTTGCAGGCGGCCGCGGCCAGTGCCCACTTGCCCTCGTCGTAGGTCTGCGACACGTAGTAGGCACCGTCCGACGAGCGCGTCCAGCTGCCGAAGTAGCGGTGGGCGGCGGCTCCGCCGTTGAAGGCCGGGCTGGCCGCATGCAGGCGCACGCGGGCAATCAGCGCATAGGCGGCACCCTTGGTCGGGCGCCCGAAGTTCAAGATGGGCACGTCTTCGGGAATGAAGTCGGCCGCAATCTCCAGCTCGTTGCAGATGTAGTCGACCGTCTCGTCGTAGGTGGCTCGCCCGCGCTCGTAGTAGTCGGCGTCGCGGTTGGTGTCGAGCACGTCGTCGCCCAGCAGCACTGCCGGGCCGTGGCTCATCAGAATCATCGAGTAGGCATAGCCGCGCAGGAAGTGGGCGTAGCCCACCAGCTCGCTGCGCTGCAGGGCGGTGATGTCCTTGCACTCGCCGATGCGCGCCAGGATGGTGTTGCACTTGCGTATCACGCGGTAGCAGGGGTCCCAGGCGTTCATGCCGCGCAGGTTGCTCGAGCTCACCAGGTCCAGCGTGAGGCACTTGCCGTGGAACAGGTCCTCGGTCATGAGCGTGAATATCTCGTCGGTGGCAGTCTCGCCCGGCAGCACGTCGTTGCCGAATATGGCGCTCTCGTCGGGCAACTGTCCGGCGGCGCCCCACAGGTAGCGCTCCAGATTCTGGCGCGAGACGAACACCGAGTCGTACTTCAACGTGTCGTCGAAGTATTCGTCAACGTCGAGGAAATCCTCGCACGAGCTCACCGTCACCACCACTGCCAACAGGGTGAGCCATATCAGATGTTTCATTCGGTTCATAGTCTATAGTTATGCTGATTATGTGTAGATGCTACAATGGTTGGATGTTAGAAGTTGAGATAAAGCTGCAGGGCATAAGACGTGGGGATGGGGTAGGCCCCGCCGTTGTATTCGGCCTGCTCGGGGTCCCACAGCTTCATCGGGCTCCACACGGCCAGGTTCGAGATTACGAACTGGGCGTCGATCGACTTCAATCCCAGTGTCTTGAAGAACTTGCCCGACTCGATGTGGTAGTTCAGGTTGATTTCCTGCAGTCGCAGGTAGCGCGAGTTGGCATGCCAGAAGGTGGACAGCTGCGTGTTGTTCTCGTTGCGGCCGTAGCTCAGCCTGGGGAACAGCGCGTTGGGGTTCTCGGTGGCCGGGTCGCCCGAGTAGCTGGCGGGAATCCAGCGGTTGGCCGGGTCGGCGACAATGGTGAGCACGTTGCCCGTGTCGCCGTTGTAGAAGGGGATGTAGCCCTGGCCGTTGGTGGTGCCGTTGACGTAGTAGTAGTCGGTGTTGCCCGTGCCTTTGAACAGCACGCCGAGCGTGAGCTGCTTCCACTGCGCCTCGAAGCCGAAGCCGTACATGAGTTTCGGGTAGTTGGGATACGACAGGGGCACCTTGTCGTCTTCGTCGATCAGGCCGTCGCCGTTCACGTCCTTGTACTTGATGTCGCCCGGCATGTAGGTGCCGAAGGTCTGGCGCGGGCTCTGCTTGACGTCTTGCTCGTCGCGGAACAGCCCCAGGGCGATGTAGCCCCTGAAGGCGTTGTTCACGTAGCCCGTGTAGTTCTGGTAGTCGTAGGGCTGCTCGGCCTGCTCCCAGTTTTCGACCTTGTTGGCCGAGTAGGTGAAGTTGCCGCGCACGGTGAGCGACCAGTCTTTGCCGAAGTTGTGGCGGTAGGAGAAGTTGCCGTCGGAGCCGTAGCTCTTCATGCGTCCCACGTTGCCGAAGGGCATCTGCATCAGGCCGGCGTAGCCCGGAATCTGCGAGCGGCGCTGGTAGATGCCGTCGCGCTGGTCGCGGAACACGTCGAGCACAAACTCCAGGCGGTCGTTGAACAGTCGCCCCTCGATGCCGATGTCGGCCTTCTTGGCGCGCTCCCAGCGCAGGTTGTCGGCTCCCACGCGCTCCTCGGTGATGTAGCCGTTGGTGCTGCCCCAGCCGCCGCCACCGCCCGACACCTGCATCAGCGTCAGGTAGGGGAAGCGCTCGTCGGTCAGGCGGTCGTTGCCCACCGTGCCATACGAGGCGCGCAGCTTCAGGAAGCTAAGCCAGGGCATCTTTTCGCGCACCCAGTTGTAGCTCGTGGGCACCCAGCCCAGTCCCACCGACGGGAAGAAGCCGAAGCGGTGGCCTGCCTGGAAGTTCTCCGAGCCGGTATAGCCGAAGTTCAGGTCCATGAAGTAGGTGTCCTTGAGGCCATAGGTGATGCGGCCCGACACACCCTGGTAGCGGATGGGTATGGCATACATGCTGCGCAGCGTGGCATCGCGCGCGTCGATGTCGCCGTTCATGGTCTGCTCGCTGCTCATGTAGTAGTAGGCCAGCACGCCCAGGCGGTGGTCTTCGCGGAAGATGCGGTCCCACGTGGCCGTGGCCTCGAAGTGCCATTTGTAGTATTGCGCGTCTTCGTGGCGGTAGGTGGCCGGCTGAGCGTCCACGCGCTTGACGATGCCCAGCTCGCCGGTGTACTTGCGCGTCGAGGCGTAGTACATCTCGGGCAGGATGGAGCGGATTTCCTTCAGGTTCGACGAGTTGTCGTAGGCTCCCTGGGCGCGCAGCTTGAGGCCTTCGGTGATCATCGACAGGTCCTGCTTGATTTCGAGCGTGGCCTTGCCGCGGAAGTGGCGTATGTTGGTCATGCCCGTGTTGTTGAGCATCACGTAGGGCGAGTAGGCGTTGTTGGCGCCATAGGCCGGCAGCTGGCCGGTGGAGTACTTGGTGGGGATGGTGATGGGAGTCAGGTTGCGCTGCGTGGCCCACAGGGCGTCGGTGTCGTTGTTGCCCGGCTCCTTCTTGATCGACACAAAACCGTCGGCTCCGAAGTAGAGCTGAGTGGTCTTGGTCAGGTTGATGTCGAGGTTGGCGCGGTAGTTGATGGTGCGGTAGCCCACGCTGGTAGAGTATTTCGAGCTCTTGTCCTGGCGGTAGGCGGCACTCTCGTAGCTCGTGCCCAGGCTCAGGTAGTAGCGCGCCAGGCTGCCGCCGCCGCGGGCGTTGATGAAGTAGGTCTGCGAGAACGAGTTCTTGTGCAGCAGTTCCTTCTGCCAGTCGACGTCGGGATACAGGTCGGGATCGAGGTGATATTTGATCAGGTCGAGCTCGATGTCGCTGTACAGGGGCAGGTTGCCGCGCACGGCGCGGGCCTCGTTGGCCAGCTTGGCGTACTCATACGAGCCCAGATACTCGGGCATGTGCGTCAGGTGCGACACCGTGAAGTTGGCGCGCCCGGTGATTTGCAGCCGGTCGGCGGTGCCTCGCTTGGTGGTCACTAGCACCACGCCGTTGGCGCCTCGCACGCCGTAGACGGCCGTTGCCGACGCGTCCTTGAGCACCGAGAACGACTCGATGTCGGCGGGGTCGATTTCGCTCAGGTTGCCCTCCAGGCCGTCGATGAGCACCAGCGCGCTGCTGTTGGCACCGAAGGTGCCGATGCCGCGCACCCAGAACTCCGAGATGTTTTTGCCCGGCTCGCCGCTGCGCTGGATTGAAATCACGCCGGGCACACGTCCGCCGAGCATGTTCACTATGTTGGTGGCCGGTGCCTGCAGGTCTTTGGTGTTGACGGCCGTGATGGCGCCCACGGTGCTGATTTTGCGCTGCCGGCCCAGGCCGACGACCACCGTCTCCTGCAGCATCTGCGAACTCATGGCCATGTTCACCACCAGGTCGGACTCGTTGTTGGTGATGGCGATTTCTTGTTTCTCATAGCCGACGAACGAGAACACGAGCACGTCGTTTTTGCTCACCTTGATGGTGAACTTGCCGTCGGCATCGGTGGCTGTGCCGGCACCGGGGCGGTCTTTGGCAAAGACCACCACGCCGGGAAACGTCTCGCCCGTCTCGTCGAGCACCGTGCCGGACACCGTGAGTTGCTGCGCCATGGCGGCGAGCGCGGCAGACAGCAACAGAATCAGGGTAAATATCTTTTTCATATTTCGGATAGATGTGTCTAGGTTACTGGAATGTGTCGTGGCGCTCACTCGATGGCCAGGCGGCGGATGCACTGGTTCTCGTAGTCGCCGATGTAGATGATGCCGTCTTGGTTGATGCACACGCCGAACGGGCGGTTGAACAGGGCGTCTTCGGGGCTACCGTCTTGGTAGCCCGACTTGCCGGGCTGGCCAATCACGGTGCTCACCTTGCCGTCGGGTGTCACCTTGCGGATGATGTGGTTGTTGGTGTCGGCGATATACATGTCGTCGTTCTCGTCGAGGATGAGCTGCCGCGGCTCGTTGAACATGGCTGCCGCGCCGATGCCGTCGATGTAGCCCGGCTGGCCGGAGATGCCCGCCAGCAGCTTGTGCTCGCCGGTGCGGATGTTGTAGGTGTACACGCAGTGGTTGTTGGTGTAGGCCAGGTAGAGCAGCTGCGGGTTCTTGCGGCTGAAGGCCATGTAGGAGTCGCTGCCGCTCATCAGGCCGTTGGCTACCTGCGTGGTGAGCCCCGTCTCGGGCTGCACGCGGAAGAGGATGCCATTCTTGGCGCGGATGTACATGAAGCCGTCGGCCGTGCACATGGCAAACGAGTGCTTGAAGTCGATGGTGATGGTCTCGCCGGTGTTGGGCTTCATCTGCTGCTTGATCGGGCTCCACATGTTCTCGCTCGACATCGTCCAGTATTCCAGACCGTTGTCGGTGGGAATGTAGACCGTCTTGCCGTCGTCGAGCATGCAGGGCTGGTTGAGCGGCGCGCCGGTGTCGGGGATGAGCAGGCGGCTCATGTCTTCGTCCTCGTTCACGAGAATCACTTTGTTCTCGTGATAGTAGTTGTTGCGGTTGCGCAGGCTGGCGAAGATGTTGTTGTCTTTGTCGACGGCCAGATAGGTCACGCATGGCATCGACGTCTGCGCCAGGTTGCCCGTAATCACGTCGTCGGGCGCGCCCAGGATGCCGCACACGGTGGTGACCACCGTCTGGATTTGGTAGGCGAACGGGGTGGGATACTCCACGCGCTTGTCGCCGATTTGCACCGCCACGCGGCACTGCACGATGTTGTTCTCGTCGCCGTCGCCCGGCTTGCGCGGGCAGATGGCGTAGATTTTGTCGCCGATGGCCTCGATCACCGCGGCCTCTTTGTCGTTGAAGAACACCTTCACCTGGTCGGCATCGGTGCCGAAGTTGTGGCCGTTGAGGATCACCTTTGTGGCCACGCCGCCCGAGGTGGGGTAGTAGTCGGTGAGCGTGATGGGCTGGTTGGCGTCGTGGGGAGCGTAGGACGCTTCCTTCTCGTCGCTGCACGCACCCGCTGCCAGCAGCAGCGCCAGCGCTGCCACCATCGAGGCAAGTTGAGTAAAGTTGGGTTTTCGCATATGAGTTGGTTTATTGATGATTGTCAATGGTCAGTGGTTTTGCTTATAAAGTCGGAACACGCGCGCGCGGTCGTTGGGCGAGGTGTACACGAGTTTGCCCTGTTGCAGGTTGGCGGCTTCGCCGCTCCAGCACTCCACGCTGCGGCCGGCATCGATGGCTGCGGTGTCGATGCCCAGTTCGGCCAGGTCGAGCTCCACGTTCTTGTTGCCCATGCCGTAGTTGAAGTGCACAATCACGTAGCTGTCGTCGGCCTCGGCGGTGAACAGGTCTACCGAGTTGTTCACGCCCGAGAGCTTGTGGCCGTAGGCCGGCCGGAAGTTGAGCCGCATGTCAATCAGGTCGTTGATGCGCTCGTAGGTGAAATATTTGGCTGCGCGCTCCTGCGACCCCTTGTCGCCAATAGCCGAGCCGGCCGTGCTCAGGTTGTCGCCCAGAATGCAGTAGCTGGTCACGATGGCCGTGGTGACGCGCGAGATGTTCTCGGCCTCGCTGCGGTTGCCCATCACCAGGTGGTCGGGGTCGTTGAACGAGTAGACGCGGTTCAGCCACCAGCCGAACGAGTAGCTGTTCATCATGTAGCTTGTGTGCCACATCTCGCCCCAGGCGTCGCAGCTGATGCGGCGGGCGTCGGCATGGTTGGCCGGGAAGAGCGGCGAAATCGACAGGTCGAGGATGATGTCGTCGCCGCAGCGCTCGCGCAGGTAGCGCATGCCGTAGTTATAGGCCTGGATGCCGGTGGTCACCTCGGGGTTGTAGAACGCGTCGGCCTCTTGCGCGCCCAGGTTCACAAAGTCGAGCTTGATGTATTTGAAGCCGCACTGCTTGAATTTGTCGATGTAGTAGTTGATGCGCGAGATGGTGGCCGGAGCTGTGGGGTCCACACGGCCGGTGTGCACGCGGCCGCCCACCTTGAGGCGCGTCTGGGCGTAGGTGTAGCCGTTGTTGCCCTCCACGGCGCGGCTGTCCGACCCTATCCAGTCGTTCCACGGCGTCCAGTAGATGCCGGCTTCCTGGCCGTTGGCCTTGCAGCGCTCCACAAAGCGCTTGCGCTCGTCCCAGTTCATGTTGTCCCACGAGTCGAGGCCCACGTAGATCACTCCGCCCGGGGCGAAGTGGCCGCGGTCCTGCAGGCGGTTCTTGATGAAGTCGGACACCGTGAGCACGCCCTCGTAGTTGCAGTTCTTCTCCATGCCGCCCCAGCTGTTCCAGCCCCATATCGAGCGCACGTCGAGCTCGCGGCGCGGCGCCAGGGCGTTGTTCACCTCGCCGTAGGTCTCCATGCCCGTTCGCCAGTCGTCGAACAGGCCCACCATCATGCGCGCCGAGCGCACCTCGGTGCCGCGCACGGCGCCGTGGGGCTGCAGGCGGCCGTCGTGCTCGTCGCGCGTGGCGGCATGGGTCACGCCGCTGAAGCACTCGAGCCGCGACAGGTGGCCCTGGCTGAGCGGGCTGCCCGTGAGCCTGACGGCCGACTTCCATGTGTCGTGGGTCACCGACCCAATCACCAGGCCCTGCGGCGTGACGCCGTTGAACACCGCCGTCACCTCAAACGAGATTGAGTCGCGGGCAAAGCGCCCCACGGCTCCGGTGGTCGTGCTCGAGGCGCGGCTCAGCGGATAGCTGCCATAGGTCACAAAGCCGTCGTTGTCGAAGGGGACGGTCAAGAACCGGTTGTTGGCATCTTGGGGCAGGAATAGGTTCTTCGCCTCGCTGAACACCGGGGCGATGTAGTTGCTCTCGAGCCGGCCACCGCCGGGCATGCGCATCACCACGTCGGTGAGCACATAGTCGGCATCGGCATAGAGGTAGTAGTTCTGCTCAACCACCGGCAGCGAGGCCGAGGGGCCGTTGTAGGTGATTGTCAGCCGCTTGCCGGTGCCCACCGCGTCGGCGAGCGGCGCCTGCTGCAGCGTGCCGCCCGAGCCGTAGCTCGACGTTTGGTACACAGTGCCGCCATATTTGAAGCGGGAGCTCACCTCGGTGAGTACCGGCGAGCCGTCTTTGAGCAGCGTGATGCTGTGCGCTGCTTCGTCGTAGCGCACCGTCCATTTTCCGTAGGCCACCTCGGCGGCCTGTGCCGGCACCGTGGCTGCCGGCGCCACGCTCAGCGCGGCCAGCAGCATGGCGGGCAGTAGAATCGAGTTGTGTTTCATCGTTGGGGCAGGTTTTGTGGCATGCCGCGCTGCGGGTGCAGAGGGGCTGCCGGTCACGCTGCAAAATTAGCCACTGGCCATCACACCCAATGGCACGCACTGCCCAAAAAATAGCAACTTCGGCTCAACTGCCTCCAAGCCATGAGTTTTAGCCGTGCAGGCGCCGCTGCATCGCCGTCGAGAATGGTGTGGACGGGCGGGCAGCGGCGCCTGCGTGCTGCCTGCGGCTCAGTAGCAGAAGGTGATGCGCTTGGCCGTGATGAGCTGCTGGTGGGTGATGAATGGGGTGGGGAGCGCACGGCCGTCGACCTCGACGCGCTGCAGGCGGCCGGTGGAGGCATCGCCCAGGGTGGCAATGTGCAGCGTGTGGGGGCGCGGCTGCTGCAGCTGCAGGGCGATGTGCGGCAGCTGGGCGGCGCCGAGGGCATACTGCGTGCTGCCGGGAGTCACGGGATAGAAGCCCATCATCGACAGCAGGTACCATGCCGACATCTGGCCGCAGTCGTCGTTGCCATTGATGCCGTCTGGAGCATTGTGATAGTTCTCGGCCACGTGCCGGCGCACCAGCGACCGGCACTTGTCGGGCTGGCCGCAGTAGTTATAGAGGTAGATGTAGTGGTGGCCCGGCTCGTTGTCGTGGCGGTAGTGGCCCTCGGCGAAGTTGCGGTCGAGCATCGCGGCGAAGGCATCGGGGCCGCCCATGGCCTGCATGAGTCCGGCCACGTCGTGCTGCACGGCAAAGAGGTAGGTCCACTTCGAGCCCTCGGTGAGCCCCTGCCGGCTGTGGTCGTCGAGCACCACCCAGCTGCCGTCGGCGCGGCGCGGCAGCATGAAGCCCTCGCGGGCGTTGTAGACGTTGCGCCAGTTCTGGCTCCAGGCTAGCAGCTGGTGGTAGTCGGCCCGAGTGCCCAGGTCACGGGCCAGCTGGGCCACGCACCAGTCGTCGAAGGCATACTCGAGCGTGCGCGACAGCGACTCGGCGGTGCGGTCGTCGGCCACGTAGCCCAGGCGGTGGTAAAGGGTGGCTCCGGCGCGGCCTTGGAAGGCGGTCCAGCGGTCGCGGTCGCCGTAGCGGCGCAGGGTGTCGCACTCGGGAGGGTCGAAGGCGTTGTGTCGCATGGCGCGGTAGGCCAGCCGCACGTCGTAGTCGCGCAGCCCCTTGGCGTAGGCATCGGCAATCACGGCATCGGCATGGGTGCCGATCATGATGTTGGTGTAGGTGGGGTTGGGCCATATGGGCAGCCAGCCGCCCTGCTCATACATCTGCAGCAGCGAGGTGATCCACTGGCTGGTGAGCGCGGGCTCGAGCAGGGTCATGAGCGGGTGCAGGGCGCGGTAGGTGTCCCACAGCGAGAAGTCGTTGTGGCTCGTGCCGCTGTGCACGCGGTCGTCGAAGGCGCTGTAGTAGCGTCCGCCCTCCGAGAACTCGCGCGGAAACTGGTAGCAGTGGTAGAGGGCTGTGTAGAAGACCGCCATCTGCTCGGCACTGGCGCCGGAGATTTTGATTTTCGACAGCTTGCTTTCCCATTGCTGCTGCGTGGTGCGCGACAGCGCCTCGAGGTCGAAGCCGGGCAGCTCCTGGGCCAGGTTGGCGCGGGCTTGCTCCACACTGATGAACGACGTGGCCAGCTGCGCTGTGACGGTGGTGCGGCGGGGGGTGGCGAACTCGACATAGGCACCCATGCGTGTGCCGTGCTGCTCGGTGGCGCCGGGGTGCACATCGGTGCCGCTCCAGGTGCCGAAGGCCGTGATGGGGCGGTCGAAGCGGATGACGAAGTAGCCGTTGAAGTTGCTAAGCGCGGGCCCCAGCTGCGCCGACTGGCGGTCGGGGTTGTAGCCCACAATCTCGCCACGCTCGGCATCGATGCGCACCCATCCCTGCAGAGTGGCCAGGCGCGGGCCGTAGTCGTTGCACCAGCCGGCTAAGTCGGCATTCAGGTTGATGCCTTGCACAATGATGCGCGAGTGGGGGTCGGCGTCGAAGGTGAAGCGCAGCAGCGCGCAGCGGCTGCTCGCGGCCACCTCGGCGCGCAGCGGCTTGCCCTGCTGCGAGCGCAGGTCGACGCTGTAGCGGTGGGGCGCGGCGTGCTCGCGGCTGTGGTCGAGCGGCAGCTGCCGCTCGTGGGGCAGCGTGAGCACGCGTGTGCCTTGCTGCGGCATCAGGCTCACGTAGCCGTAGTCGCCCATCCACACCGTGGGCTGGTGGCTGGCCAGCAACCCTTGCAGGCAGCTGTCGTCGTATACATAGGCCATGGTACCCATCTTGTTCTCGCGCGTCTGCGCGGTGAGCTTGGTCATGGCGTGCGGCGGTCCCACGAAGGGGGCCGTGCCGCCCTCGCCCTTCAGGGCGGTGCCCACCAGAGGGTTCACGTGGCTGGTGAGCGAGCGTGCCTGAGCCGTGGCGCACAGGGCGATGCAAGTGAGTAGGATGGCGGTGAGTCGGGTCATTTTAATTAATGGATAAGCTGTGGTTTTTGGGTTTGGGGCTTTATTGCAGAGTCCAGGTGCAGCTGTCGGCGACTATGGCGGTGCCGTCGAGGGCGGTGCCTTGCGCCGTGATGCGGTTCTCGCCCGGCTGCAGCCTCACGCCGCGCGCCACATAGGTGCCCTGCCCCAGGCTCTGGACAGCGGCGGGCGTGCCGTTGACGGCGATGCTCACCATGGGGCAGTTGCTGTACACCTTCACGTCGGTCACGGCTTCGGTGCGCGGGTTGTGGCGGCGGCTGGCTATGTGCACCATGGGCGGCTTGGCCCAGACGGCTTGATAGAAGTAGAACGCGTCCTTGCGCGTGCGGCGGTCGTAGGTCACCAGGCCCTTGTCGTTGATGCCCATGCGGTCGCCCTCGTGGCGCGATGCGCTGGCGAAGTCGAACATGTTCCACACATACGCCCCCCACACATAGGGGCGCTTGGCTATCTCGCGGTAGTTGCCTTCGTGCACGAGTGCCTGCCACTCTTCGGGGTGCCAGTCGCCGTCGGTTTTCGGTGCCTTGGCGATGTGCTGGTCGTGATGATGGATGCTCGCCCCGGCGCCATACTCGCTGATGCCGACGGCGCGGTCGGTGGCGGGGTCGTATTTCCAGTCGATGGCCCACTGCATGGTGCCCGGGTCGGCCCAGTACCAGCCTGGATAGGTGTTGTAGGCCATGATGTCGGGCATGTTGTTCTCGGGGCGGCCGTCCTGGTTGGCGGCGGCCACGGTGAAGCGGGTGGGGTCCTCGCGGTGGGCCAGGTCGTTGAGTTGCTCCACCAGTTCGTGAGGGCGGTCGGGGCCGCCCAACTCGTTGAACAGGCTCCAGCAGTAGATGGAGCAGTGGTTGTAGTTCTGGCGAATGAGTTCGGTGAGCTGTTGGCGGGCATTGGCGTCGAAGGCCGGGTGGCGCGTTCCATGCCCTATGTAGGGGATTTCGGCCCAGGCGAGCAGCCCGGCCCGGTCGCAGAGCGAGTAGAACTCGTCGGCATGGGGGTAGTGGGCCAGGCGCACGCTGTTGGCTCCGATTTCTTGTATCAATTCCATGTCCTGGCGGTGCTCGCGGCTGGTGATGGCCCATCCCATGCCGTCGCGGTCTTGATGGCGGTTCACGCCGCGCAGTGGCCACGACTGGCCGTTGAGGAAGAAGCCGCGGTGCGGGTCTATCTGGCAGTGGCGCAGGCCGACGAGCTGCGAGAGTGTGTCGACCACCTGGCCGTCGTCGAGCAGTTCGAAGTGGAAGCGGTGCTGCGCGGGGTGGGCGGTGCCCTGCCACAACTCGGGCTGTTCGACCGTCACGCGCTGCTCGAGCCGCAGCCAGGGCTCGCCGCCGCCGGTGGTGCCGGGCCCGCTGTGCTGTGTGGCCACCAGGCGGCCGCCGGGGCTGTAGACGCTGGTGCGCAGGCTGTAGCGTGATGCCTCGGCTCCGGCCGGCAGGGCCACTTTGGCCACCACATCGAGCGTGGCCTGCTCGGCGCTGACGGCCCTCTGGCTCACGTAGACCCCGCACGAGGCATGGTCCAGCGGGGTGAAGCAAGCCTGGGGGAGCACCAGCAGCCACACGGGGCGGTAGATGCCGCCGAACAGGGTGAAATCGCCCTCCAGCGGCAGAATGAGGCTGTCGGCGGCGTTGCTGGCATCGACCACCAGCTCGTTGCCCGTGGGCTTGAGCAGGGCGGTGAGCTCGAAGCAGAAAGCGGTGAATGCGCCGCGGTGCCGGCCCAGGCGGCGGCCGTTGAGCCACACGGTGGCATCCTGGCTCACGGCCTCGAAGCGCACAAACGTGCGGCTGCCGTGCCGGCGCGAGGCCGCCGGCGCGTCGAAGCGGCATCGATACTGCGCCGGACCGCGGTAGTAGTCGGCGGTGGTGCCGTCGGCGGCATTCCAGCAGTGCGGAATCGACACCGCCTGCCATTGCGCCCCTGCGCCAGCCTCGAGCCGAGCGAAGGTCCACCCGCCGTCGAGCGGCAGCAACGTGCGCCCCGACAGCGCAAGCGCAATGCACACGGCCAATTGCACAAGGCACATTCTCGTCACATCCAGGTTCATGCTTATTGATTTTCGCATTTTGGGCTTACATATGTTTCTCGGTGCAAAAATAGGTAAAAAAGCATTGCAGCCTTTGCCGAATGGCATCAAAAAATGCGACAAATGTGCGCCTTGGCGCTCGTTGAGCCTAAATAGTGAGCAGGTTGCGACCAAATTACTATTTTTTGAGATGTGTATATCCAAAGGAAGCTGTAATTTTGCGTCAATCAATATTCTAGCATTTCTACGAAATGAAACGCTTCGCCACCATATCGCTCCTCTTGCTGCTAACCAGTGCCCTGGCCGGGGCGCAGCGCTACCCCTATCGCTACTATTTCCGCAACATCTCCACGCACCAGGGACTCTCGCAGACCGATATCAAGGCCATCGTGCAAGACAGCCGCGGATTCATGTGGTTCGGCACCCGCAACCGCCTCAACCGCTACGACGGCCACACCGTGCGGGTGTTCGACTGCCACGACGCCAAGGCCGCCAAGCGCAACAACAACATCTCGTCGCTCTTCGAGGACGACGGGCACCGGTTGTGGATAGGAACCGACAAGGGTGTGTTCATCTACAACCCGCTGAGCGAGCTGTTCACCTTTGTGGCCGACGCCACCGCCAGTGGCACGCAGATGGTGGACTGGGTGGCCGACATCGAGAGCGACCGCGACGGCCACATCTGGATTGTGCTCCCCAACCAGGGTCTGTTCCGCTACAAGGCCGGCGAACGGCTGCGCCTCTACACGTTCGGCAAACCGAACCACCCCGATGTGGGGAGCCCCCAGTGTATGTGTGTCGACGGCAGCGGACGGCTGTGGGTGGGAACCAATGGCAGCGGTGTGTATGCCTACGACAAGACGCGCGACCGATTCGTGCAATACATGGGCGACACCGACGGGCAGTCGCTTGCCGGCGAGAACGTCTACACCATGTGCGACTATGGCGACGAACTCGTGCTCGGCATCCATGAGGGCCGCCTGCGCCGGCTGCACAAGCGCCGCAATGCGGTGGCCGATTTCAACACCCCGCAGGTGCACTACTCCATCATCCGCGACGTGGAGTGCTACGGCGACGAGCTGTGGGTGGGCACACAGCGGGGCATCTATGTGGTGAACGAGCACCAGGGCACCACCATCCACATCGAGAACGATGCCATGTGCCCCTATTCGCTGAGCGACAACCAGGTCGGGCGCATCTACCGCGACCGTGAGGGGGGGGTGTGGGTGGGCACCAACCGCGGCGGTGTCGACTATCTGCCGCAGAAGGGCATGGAATTCATGCGCTACGTGCCGCTCACCAAGCCGCACACCATAGCCAGCAAGCGCATCCGCGAAATGGTGGAAGACGCGCAGGGCAACGTGTGGATTGGCACCGACGATGCCGGGGTCAACGTCTACGACCCGGCCACCGGCACTTTCAGCGTGCTCGGGGGCGACATGGGGAGCAAGCTGCAGAGCGAGAAGACGCTCGCGCTCATGGCCAGCCAAGGCAACGTGTGGGTGGGATTCTTCAAGGACGGGCTCGACATCGTAGCGGCCGCCACCAGGCAGGCGCGCCACTACTCGGGACCGGCGCTGGGCATCAACGAGTCGAGCATCTACGCCATGTGCGAGGACTCGCAGGGCAACGTGTGGATCGGCAACGGATGGGGAGTGTATGTCGCGCCCAAGGGGAGCATGGCCTTCACGCGCAAGGACGAATTCGGATTCAACTACATCTACGACCTCATGGAGGACGCCGACCACAACATCTGGGTCGTCACCATGGGCGGCGGAGTGTTCCGCCACACACCCTCCACCGGGCGGACTGTGCACTATGTGCACCAGGAGGGCAACGCCGCCTCCATCAGCTCCAACTCGGTGAGCAGCGTCACCGAGACCAGCCGCGGCGAAATCTGGTTTGCCACCGACCGCGGCGGCGTGTGCCGCTTCAACAAGGCCAAAGGCACATTCACCACTTTCAGCATCGAGCAGGGCCTGCCCGATGACACCGGCTACAAAATCCTCGAGGACAAGAACGGCATGCTCTGGTTCGGCACCAACAACGGCCTGGTCAAGCTCGATCCGGCATCGGGAAAGTGCCAAGTCTACACCACCAGCAACGGCCTGCCGGGCAACCAGTTCAACTACAAGTCGGCACTCAAGGCCCGCGACGGCACGTTCTACTTCGGCAGCAGCGAGGGGCTCATCTCCTTCGACCCCTACGACAGCAACCGCAACACCTACAGCCCGCCGGTCTACATCACACGCTGTTGGGTCAACAACACCGAAGTGCTGCCCGGTGCCGAAGGCTCGCCGCTGAGCGAGAGCCTGCTCGACACCAGGCGCATCGAGCTCGCCCACGACCAGTCGAGCGTCAGCTTCGAATTTGCCGCCCTGAGCTACGTCATGCCCATGGCCAACCAATATCAATACCGCATGGACGGTGTCGACGACAACTGGATCACAGCCGACGCCTCTGCCCACCGGGTGTCGTATGCCAACCTCTCGCCGGGCAAATACGTGCTGCACGTCAGAGGCTCTAACAACGACGGGGTGTGGAGCCAGAACGAGGCGACGCTCGAGATTGTGGTGCGCTCGCCCTGGTGGGGCACCATCTGGGCTTGGATGGCATACCTGATGATGGCTGCTGCTGCCATATGGGCAGTGTTCAACGTCTATCGCCGGCGCACCGTGCGCAAGGCCACCGAGGCGCAGCACCTGTTCGAGATGGAGAAGGAAAAAGAACTCTATCAGAACAAAATAGACTTCTTCACCAGCATCGCACACGAAATCCGCACCCCGCTCACGCTCATCCACGGGCCGCTCGAGAACTTGCAGGAAATGTCGATTGCCGACCCCGAGATTCAGCGCTACCTGAGCACCATGAGCCGGAACACGCACGACCTGATGAACCTCATCAACCAGCTGCTCGACTTCCGCAAGATGGACAGCAACAAGATGGAGATGCACTTTGTGGCCGTCAACGTGTCGTCGCTGCTGCGCGAATGGGTGAACCGCTTTGCCGACATGCCCATGGCGCACGAGCGCCACGTCGAGCTTGCCCTGCCCGAGGGCGACGACATCTACGTGCGCGCCGACCGCAACGCGCTCATCAAGGTGCTCAACAACCTGTTCTCCAATGCCATCAAATACTCCGAGCGCGAGTTCCTCATTTCGCTGTGCGCCGACACCGAAGTCGCAACGATGCACTTCGAGAACGACGGCCCGGTAATCCCGCCCGAGGCGCGCGAGAAAATCTTCACCCCCTTCTACCAGCTGCAGCGCACCGAGAACACACCCTCCAGCTCGGGCATCGGGCTGTATCTGGCCCAGTCGCTGGCACAGATGATGGACGGCTCGCTCACCTACGGCGTGCACCAGGGGCTGAACTGCTTCACCCTGCGCATGCGACGCATGGAGCGCATGCCCGAGCCGCCGGCCGATGCCGAGGCCTTGATGATCGACGACGACGACGCCGTGCCCGAAGCGCTGCAGTCGGCGCTGCTGCTGCTCGTGGAGGACAACATCGAGATGCTCAACTTTGTGGCCGACCGGCTGCGGCACAACTATGCCGTCGAGACCGCCGTCAACGGCCTCGAGGCCCTGCAAGTGCTGCGCGAGAAGAATGTCGACCTCGTGCTCAGCGACATCATGATGCCCGAAATGGACGGGCTCGAACTCTGCCGGCGCATCAAAGACGACATCGAGCTGAGCCACATACCCGTGATTCTGCTCACCGCCAAGAACGACCTCAACAGCAAGGTGGCCGGGCTGCAAATCGGGGCCGACGCCTATATCGAGAAGCCCTTCGCCTTCAAGTATCTCGTGGCGCAAATCACCTCGATATTCGAAAACCGCCGGCGGAGCATGGACGCATTCATGCGCAAGCCCTTCGTGCCCACGCAGACGCTGGGAGTGAGCCGGGCCGACCAGCAACTCATGGACCGCATCGTGCAGGTCATCGAGCAGCACATCGACGACACCAACTTCGGCGTCGAGATGCTCGCCGAACTCGTGTGCATGAGCCGGTCGAGCCTGCACCGCAAAATCAAGGCCATCAGCGACAATTCACCCACCGACTTCATCCGCATGGTGCGGCTCAAAAAAGCTTCCGAGCTCATCAGCGAGGGCAGCTACCGCGTCGGCGAGGTAGGCTATCTGGTGGGCATCAACTCGCCATCCTATTTCATCAAGCTGTTCCAGAAGCAGTTTGGAATGACGCCAAAAGAATTCGAAAAACAGCAACGCCAGTTGCGCGAACAAGAAAAAAAGAACAACGAGAACAATGATACCGACAACAAGTAAACACAACCTGAGCCGGCTCACCCGCCTGGTGGCCGCAGCACTGATTGCGGCCAGCGCCACCACGGCGCTGGCCGCAGGGAGCATCGCCTCGGGCGAGCGATGGCTCGACCGCGAGGGCAAGTTTATCAATGCCCATGGTGGCGGAATACTCTACCACGAGGGCGTCTACTACTGGTATGGCGAGGCGAAGGGCGATTTCACCTACCGCTCGCCGGGCGTGGGATGGGACTGCTACCGCACCGATGCCGGGGGCGTTTCCTGCTACACGTCGACCGACTTGTGCCACTGGACCTACCGGGGCATCGTGCTCGAGCCCGACACCATGCACACCTTCTCCGACATTCATCCCACCATGGTCATCGAGCGCCCAAAGGTCATCTACAACCGGAGCACCGGCAAGTTTGTGATGTGGATGCACATCGACAACCACAACTATGAGAAGGCTGTGGCGGGTGTGGCCGTGAGCGACTCGCCGACGGGCAAGTTCCGATTCATCGAGTCGGTCAGGCCCAACGGGCAGATGAGCCGCGACATGACGCTCTTCAAGGACGACGACGAGCAGGCCTATCTCGTCTACTCTTCCGAGGGCAACGCCACACTGCATATCGCGCAGCTGAGCGACGACTACCAGCACGTCACCGCGCGCTACGAGCGGCTGTTCATCGGCCAGTCGCGCGAGGCCCCGGCACTGTTCAAGCGGCAGGGAAAGTACTACCTCATCACGTCGGGGTGCACCGGCTGGGACCCCAACGAGGCCGACCTTGCCGTGGCCGACCACGTCATGGGACCCTACACCTCGCTCGGCAACCCGTGCCGCGGCCCGCACGCCGACAAGACCTTCTTCGCACAGAGCACACACGTGCTCCCCGTGGCCGGAACCGCCGACTGCTTCATCGCCATGTTCGACCGGTGGAACAAGCGCAACCTCATCGACTCGCGCTACGTCTGGCTGCCCATCCGTTTCGATGCCGGCGCGCCCACCATCAGCTGGGCCGATGTGTGGCAACCGCCACAAGCCGGAGCCTCGGGCCATGTGGCTGCGGTGGCACCCCATTGAATAATCACATCTCATCTCCACATCAGTTTTTTTATACGACATGAACCGAACTCTATCTCTGCTCACAGCGGCGGCTCTGCTTGGCGGCCTGCCGCACGCAGCCTCGGCACAGACACCCGGGTCGCCCGACCTGGTCAAGTTTGCAAAAGTCGCCGCTCCCGTGCCGGCACAAAAGGCGCAAGGGGGCAACCCCGCCGGCGAGTTCTACCACGCCACCTACACCGGAGCCGCCTGGGGCGACTACGACGGCGACGGCGCGCTCGACCTGTGGTACAGCGACATGAACCCGATGATCGACAGCCATGTGATCTACAGCAACCTCTACCACAACCAGGGCGATGCTACCTTTGCCCGGATGTCGATTGCGCCATTCGCTTCGCTGGCATTCTCATGCCCGGTGTGGCTCGACGCCAACGCCGACGGGCGGCTCGACCTCTTCGTGTCGGGCATCGCGCAGTGGGACTATGGCTGGCGCGACGCCGGCACGCCCGTGCAGGCTCTGAGAGCCTACCTCTATCTGGGCAACGGCGACGGCACGTTCGAGCGGGTCGACGACCACGGCGTGGCTCCGCTCTTTGGCGGGCTCACCGGCGGCAAGGCCCACAACTGGACCGCCGCAGGCGATATCGACGGCGATGGGCTCACCGACCTGGCAATCGCCGGTTTCGACGACGTGGCCCGCATGGCCGAGCAGCACCCCGAGGAGGCGCTGCGTGTGGTCAGGCTCTACCGCAACGTCGACGGCCGCCACTTCCAGCTCATCGACGCTCCACTCGAGGGCGGGCAGCAGCTCCACGGGCTCACCGACGGCAGCGTGGTGCTCAGCGACCTCGACGGCGACGGCGCGCTCGACCTGCTCACCACCGGCTACGGACACACGCGCAACGCCGAGGCCTACGTCTACTGGAACCGTGGCAACGGCACGTTCGTGCCGGGCGACGCCCTGCCCACCCTGCCGCTCACCGACGGCTCGTCGAGCGTGGCCGACCTCGATGGCGACGGCCGCCCCGATGTGGTGCTCACCGGCGTGTACAGCGACACCGGGCGCAAGCACTTCGCCATATGCCGCAACTTGGGCAGCCGCAAGTTCGCCCTTGTCGAGGGGCTCGACCTCGAGGGCATCGACGGCGGGCAGCTTGCCTTTGGCGACGTGAACAACGACGGCCTGACCGACATGCTCGTGGGCGGGCATGGCGCCACACACGAGCACACCACCTGGCTCTACCTGAACCAGGGCGATTTCAACTTTGCCGTCCACGGCGCCTACTACAACGACCCGTTCGGCAAGCTTGGCAGCTTCGCCCGGGTCACCCATGGCAGCCACCACCTGGTCGATGTCGACAACGACGGGCGTCTCGATGCCTGGTTCTCGGGCTGGTGCAGCGGCACGTGCAGCCGCGGCTGCGCCACGCAGCTGTGGCGCAACGAGAGCAACGTGGCGGCCAACCAGCTGCCCGCTCCGCCCCGGGGCCTGGGCGCGAGCACTGCGGACGACGGCACGCACGTCGTGCTGCACTGGCAGCAGGCCACCGCTGCCGAGACCCCGCAGCAAGCCTTGCGCTACAACATCTATGTGCGCGAAAAGGGCACAGGCCACATGATGGCGCTCATCCCCGCCGACGCGGCCACCGGCCGCCTCAAGGTGAACGCGCTGACCACGGCGCTCAACACCTGCATCTACCGCATCGGCCTGACGCCCGGACGCACCTACGAGTGGGGTGTGCAGACCATCGACGGCGCCGGCGCGGCCAGCGCCTTCGCCACCGGCGAGTTCACCCACCAATCGTCGGCAGTGACCACCATCGAGGCATCGGCGGCACTGCAGCTCGAGCCGGCTCCTGGGGGCATACGCTACCGCGTCGACTCGCCCGTGCACCTCACCGTCTACAACCCCGCCGGCAGCGTGCTAGCCGCGGCAGGTGTGCAGGGCGAGGGACTGCTGCCGCTAGAGGCGTGCGGCATCGTTATCGTCAGCGCGGCGGGTGCCAATCAGCGCCTGTGCCGCAAAATCGTCTTGTAGCCATGCCGGTTGCACTCACCCGCAACGGCCGTGCCGCCGTGCTGGCGGCCGTGCTGCTGTGCGCGCTTGCAGCGTCGGCGCGTGTGGTCGACCTTGGCACTACGCCGTGGCGCTTCACCAGGGTGGTCAAGTCGGAGTCGAACCTCGCCGCAGGACTCGATGTCACTTGCCGGGGCCAACGGGTGGCCGAGGTGAACGACGGCCGGCCGGCCACCCTGTGGCGCGCCGCGGGCCACGACACCCTGCAGGTCGACCTGCTGAGCGTCAAGCCTCTGAGCCGCAACGAGCTGCAATTTGCAGGCGACTCGGTCGTGGCTGCGCGCCTGCTCGTCGAGCTCAGCGACGACGGCCACCGCTGGCGTCCGCTTGCCACGGCCGGCGAGTGGCAAGCCTGCTCGCCCGTCACCGTCAACGACATCACTGCCGTCAACGGCACCGTGGGCTATGCCGCCGTGGTGGTGAGCACGGCCTGCATGGTGCCTGCCACCGACTCGTGCCGCTACGTGCGCGTGTGCTTGGCGGCACTCACGGGCAGCGACCGCCGGCCCCTGCCCGCGCAGCTGGCCGAGTTCGTCGTGCACCCGCGCAGCAACGCGCACCCCGATACCTACTACAGCGCTCCCGACCTCGACGACTCGGCATGGCAGCAGGTGGGCATTCCGCACTGCTACAACGAGCTCGACACCTACCTCAACGCCACCACCGGCGAGCGCTGCTGGCGCGGCGAGGCCTGGTATCGCAAGCACCTCTCGCTCGGCAAGTCGGACCGCCGCCGGCGGGTGCTCATCGAGTTCGAGAGTGTGAACATCGGTGCCACGGTCTACGTCAACGGGCACCCCATTGCGGGCAACACGCAGGTGCCGCAGCCCGGTGTCGTGACCCACGTGGGCAGCTCGCTGCCCTTTGTGATCGATGCCACCGACTGGCTGCACTTCGACGGCTCCGACAACGTGCTGGCCGTCAGGGTGAGCAACGCCGATGGCACCTTCTTCACCTGGCCGCGCTTTGCCGAGAACGAAGGCTTCGGGCAGGCCATGGGGGGCATCGTGGCCGCCGTGAGGATGCACGTGGTCGACCCCGTGCACATCCCCCTGAACGCCTATTCGCCCATGGGCACCTGGGGCACCTACCAGGGCACCGTGAGACTGCAAGGCAGCACCGCTGTGGCGCGCTGGCTCACCCAGGTCGTGAACACCGGCCCGCGCCCGTGCCGCATCGAGTTGCGCACCATCGTCAAGGACCACCGCGGGCGGCGGGTGCTCGACTTCACGCAGCGCCAGCTCGTGGCCGCCGGGGTCACAGCGCGCTTCGACCACACCGACTCCATACCCCGCGCCACGCTGTGGTATCCCGTGGGCATGAACGGCACCCCCTACCGCTACACCGTCGAGCGGCGTGTCGAGGCCGACGGGCGGCTTGTGGACACACGCACCGAGCACATGGGGCTGCGCACCGTGCACTGGGACCACGACTACTGCTACATCAACGGCGAGCGGTGCATCCTGCGCGGGTTTGGCAACCGCAACATCTATCCCGCGCTTGGTGCCGCTGTGCCGCAGGCGCTGCAGTGGGCCGACATCTGGCGCATAGCCCGCTGCGGCGGCAACGTGCTGCGCGTGGGCCATCAGCCGCCATTTCCCGAGGCCGTCGAAGCCTGTGACGCGCTGGGCGTGATGCTCATCGTCGACAGCGGCGACAACGAGTGGGCACTCAAGGACGAGCCAGCACTCACCTACAAGCGCGAGTATGACCGCGACCTGATGGTGGCCATGCGCAACAGCCCGGCCGTCATCGTCTGGGAGTCGAACAACGGCCTGGCCTACGAGGGCGAAAAGTATCTCCCCCTGTACACGCGGCAGATTGCCGAGCAGGTCGACTTCATCGCGCCGCGCATCGTGCTCAACCGCGACGGCTTCCCGCCGCAGTGGGAACCCGACAGCAACATCGTGGTCGGTTACACCAACCGCTACGAGAAGCAGCCCGGCTACCCCTCGCTCAACACCGAGGTCTATGGCACCAACTGGAGCGGAATCCCGAGCTGGTGCATCGCGCGCGACGACTACAGCAACGAGAAGGCTTTCGCCTCGTTCTATGTGCAGAACTACCTCGACGACCTGCAGCACCGGGCCGCCGGCTGGATTCACTGGATGCTCGCCGAGACCTATGGCGAGGGCTACACCATCTATCTGAACGGGCGGCGCAACCAGAAGAGCCTCGGCTCTTGCGCCATGGACGCCAACCGATTCCCGAAACTCATCTACCGCATCTATGAGCGAGCACTCTGGGTGCCCTACAGTGTCAGACCCGGCGTGGCGCTGCAGAGCCACTGGAACCTGAACGGCGTGCAGCAGGTCGACGCCTGGAGCAACTGCCCCGCCGTGGAGCTGTGGCTCAACGGACGCTCGTTGGGCACCGCCACGCCCCACCCCGCCACGCGCCGCTGCACGTGGCCCGGCATCGAGTGGCAACCCGGCGAGCTGAAGGCTGTAGGCCTCGACGAGCACGGCCGGCCCGTGTGCTCCGACGCTGTGCACACCGCCGGAGCGCCGCACCACATCCAGGTGAGCATCGAGCCGCAGCCGGCCGACGCGCAGGGGCGCCAGTTCGCCTTGCGCGCCAATGGCTCCGACGCGTTGATTGTCACCGCTACCGTGGTCGACGAGCAGGGACGCTGGTGCCCCATGGCCGACAATGTCCTCCACTTCGACGTCAGCGGCCACGGCACCTACAAGGGGTCCTACAACTTCTATGTCGCCGAAGGCCAGCCACTGAGCTACCACGCCCCCGGCGACCACGAGCTGCAGGCCGAGGGCGGGCTGATGCGCGTGGCGGTGCGCACCACCTTCACGCCCGGCCCCATCACCGTGGCCGTCACCTCGCCCGGCCTGGTCGGCGGGCAAGCAACCACTTCATCCACACCTTGCAAATAAAAAAAACCACACGCTACATGAAATCTCTCTTGCACATGCGCCACTGCGCGCTGACCCTGGCGGCTGCCGCCTCGCTCTTCACTGCACAGGCACGAGTCACCCTGCCTGCCTACCTGTCCGACGACATGGTCGTCCAGCAGCAATCCACGCTCAACGTCAGCGGGCGGTCCGACCGCTCGGGGCAAGTGCGCGTCACGGCCAGCTGGAGCCGCAAGGCCTTCACGGCCCCCATCGGCCCCGACGGCACGTTTGCCGTCGGCCTGCCCACGCCCAAAGCCGGCGGCCCGTTCACCATCGTTGTCGACGACGGCGACCGCCTCACGCTCAGCAACGTGCTCGCCGGCGAGGTATGGTTCTGCTCGGGGCAGAGCAACATGGAGATGCCCGTCGAGGGATGGGGAAAGGTGCTCAACTACGAGCAGGAAGTCGCTGCTGCCAGCCACCCCGAAATACGCCTGCTCCAGAGCAAGCACGTCACAGCGCTCTCGCCAGCCGCCGAGCCGCAAGTGACCGGCGGCGCATGGGCCGTGTGCTCGCCGGCCACGGTGGCCAACTTCTCGTCGGTGGCCTATTTCTTCGCCCGGCAGCTGAACCGGGAACTGAAGGTGCCCGTGGGCGTAATCGACAGCTCGTGGGGCGGAACGCCCGCCGAGGCGTGGACCAGCGCGCCGACGCTCGCCGGAGTGGTCGACCATCAGCGCAACGCCCAGGCCATTCTGGCCGCCAATGGCGACCGCGACGCCCTGTGCCGCAAGTATGAGCAAGACGTGCTCGACTGGCAGGCCGCCTACGACCGCGCCGACGCCGGCATGCACGATGGCCAGCCCTTGTGGACCACCAGCGAGCAGACGGGCGACCAGTGGAAGACCATGCAGCTGCCCAACGCGTGGGAGTGGCAGGGACTCGAGAATTTCGACGGCATCGTCTGGTTCCAGAAGGTGGTGCACATTCCCGCCCACTGGCGCGGCAAGACACTCACGCTCAAGGTGGGAAAGGTCGACGACCTCGACGTTACCTGGTTCAACGGCCACCAGGTAGGCACCACCGACGGCTACTGGATCGAGCGCAGCTACACCGTGCCCGCCCGGCTCGTCGAGGGCGGCAAGGCCATCATCACCGTCAAGGTGAAGGACGGGAGCGGGCTCGGAGGCATATGCGGCGACGCTGCCGCGCTGGCCATAGCTTGCGGCGACGAGGTCATCAGCCTGGCCGGCGAGTGGCGGTGGCACGTCGGCGTCGCGCTCGACGACCTCCCCTACCGCGCCATCCACCCCGACCACCAGAACTATCCCGCCAACCTCTATAATGCCATGGTGCACCCCTTTGCCGGCTTCGCTGTCAAGGGCGTGATTTGGTACCAAGGCGAGGAGAACGCCTCGCGTTGGAAGGGCTACACACCGCTGTTTCAAGCGTTGATTCACGACTGGCGGCGGGCCTGGCGCAATGCCGAAATGCCCTTCTACTTTGTGCAACTTGCCGGCTGGCAGGAGCCTGCCGTGGTGCAGCCCAACTCGTCATGGGCCTTCCTGCGCGAGGCGCAAGCTGCCGCGCTGGCACTCGACCACACCGGCATGGCCGTGGCCATCGACATCGGCGAGCCCTACGACATCCATCCGAAGAACAAACAAGAGGTGGCGCGCCGTCTGGCACTGGCAGCCCTGGCCGGCACCTACCACAAGGGCCACTACCAAGTGCCGCAATGCACCGGCCACCGCGTGTACGGCCAGCGCATCGAACTCACATTCAACCAACCCGTTACCATCGACGGCACCGCGCCCCAAGGGCTCGTCGTGGCCGGCCCCGACATGGTGTTCCATCCGGCTCAGGCCACGGCCAGCGGACGCACCCTGACGGTGTGGTCGCCGCAGGTGACCATGCCCGTGGCCGTGCGCTATGCCTGGGGCAACTGCCCGCCCAACAACCTGCGCGGCACCGGCGGCCTGCCTGTGGCGCCCTTCCGCACCGACCGCTAGCCGCCACGCCACGCCATGCTCGGTCGAAGGTGCATGACGGCAGATTTCGGGACACTCGTAAAATCCGGCTTATGGGTCAATTTTCAGCCTGCAAATTGACCCATAAGCCAATTTTTTTAATGCTAAACTATGTTAATAACTATCTGATTTTCAGATAGTTGTAAAATATACATAATTATTTACAAATTATTTACCGAACTATTGTATATAGGAATGCTAATTCTATAAAATATTCAACTTAATCATCAAATTGCTGCTATGTGTACCTTTGCTTTTCATCAAAATCTGCCACGAGCAGCGCGGTTGTGTGCCGCGCTAACGGCCGTGGTGCTGACGTGCCTGCCCTTGAGTGCGATAAACGAACAATATGATGTTTTTATCGACCATTTGGCCTACGTTCTGAACAAGTCCAACCACACGGCAACGGTGGTTCCCTATGACTACAATCTGAACGAGGATTACGTCAAAGGAATCCGCCGTTTGCCCGACACCTTGGACGTGCCTTCGACCATCGTCGACATGGGCGTGGAGTACAGCGTTGTGGCCATAGGCAAAAAAGCATTCATGTATTATGAGTCAGGCGCACTGAACTCGTTGTCGCTTCCAACCACGGTGACCAGAATCGGCTAAGAGGCTTTCGCCGGCAAATGGGCTTTGTCTGAAATCAACATCCATGGCCGGGTGACCGAAGTGGGCAAAGATGCCTTCAAGGGTACGGCATGGCTCAAGAACCAGCCCGACGGCATGCTCTACGTGGGTGCCGTGGCCTACGACTACATCGGCACCATGCCGGCCGGCACCATCGTGGACATCAAGCCTGGCACCGTGGCCATCTGCCGAGGGGCACTCGCCAACCAGGCCAACCTGAAGGGGCTAGTGCTGCCGGCATCGCTCACCGAGATTGGATTTGCGCGCGAGGTGGTGGCGGGCAGCCGCAACATCACTTCAATCGTGGTCGACCCCGGCAATCCGAAGTATGACTCGCGCAACGACTGCAACGCGCTCATCGAGACGGGCACCAACACCCTGGTGCTGGGATGCAGCACGACTATGGTGCCTGAGGGCGTGACCACAATAGGCTACCAAGCCTTCTATGGCATCGCGGGCATGAAGTCGCTCAGGATTCCCGACTCGGTGACCGAGCTGAGTTCTTACGCCATAGGCAGCTGCCCAATGCTGGAAACGCTCGACCTGGGCCGTGGCGTGGTCTTGCTCGACCAGCATGCCATCGGAGCCACGGGGCTCAAGCGCCTGTACGTGTCGAGCAAGCGCCTGGCCGCTGCCTACGACACGTCGTTTGCCGGTGTGAGCATGTCGGCATGCACGCTCTATGTGCCCGAGGGCAGCGAGACCACCTACTGATCCAACACCATTTGGAACCGCTTCATCCACATCGAGACGTGGAACCCCGACGTGCTCGCGAGCGATGTCGATGGCAACCACATGGTCGACGTCGACGACATGAACATCATCATCAATATCCTGCTGGACAAAGCGCCGAGCGTTGCCGCCGCCGATGTGAGCGGCGACGGT